>JARYLX010000065.1 GCA_029907415.1 Melioribacter sp. | reverse complement strand
ATCGATGAGGTTATCAACATCAACTAAAACTTTGTATGATGGATTTCGACTGTCGTCGGGATTTCTGCCGAGCAATTTAAAATAATTTTCATTAGCACTAAAACCTTTCAAACACATTTTCCATATTTCTTCGTATGCATCCATATTTCCATCGGTAGCTTCAACTTGATGATTGTTGTCCCCTGGTTTTATTACATCATAATCTTCTTCTTTTCCTCCAAGATAACTTTCAGCAAAGTTTGCTTCTGCTCTTTCTTGAGATTGATATAATCCCCAATACACACCATTAAAGTAAAGATGATAATATCTGCTGCGGGTATAAGGCTGGCCGGTTTCTCTTTGAAGGTCGCGTGAAAAAACATCTCGGTTCATTGTATTATATTGGCTTAAATGACCTGGATAACTCCATGAATAATTTTGGCTTGTTCGCAAATCAATTTTATCAAACTCTGCAGCACCTTCATCATCGAATAATGGATATTCTAATTTCCCTTTGCCGTATTCTTTTCTAAAAAATAATCGAAATGCATGTTTAGGATTATCTCCGTGACGACTCCATCCACCACGAATTCTAATCCCTGCATTAATTTGAAATCCTTTAGTTCCATCTGGATAAATTAACTCAATTGAAGCAGGTCTTTCCCAATCTATTCCATCCTGCATTGCATTCATGTAAATTCCAGTTTGTAGGTCAAATAAATTTGATAAATCGGTAACAATAGAAATAGTTGGAATTGATAAAAAAGCATCGTCAATTAAATCTTTGTATTTAGGATTATTAAGAACATCTGATGCTAATCCATAATCTATAAATTGTGGATTTGCCGAACGAGTAGGTTCCGGCCAATTGGGTCCAGGTTTTTTTCCTTCGGGTGATAGTTCTGCAATTTTGTTAATGAACAAATAAGTATGTGTAACAGTTTCACTAAAAGAATTATTGCGAAAACTATTAGCTCTTAGAACAACTCCAGGTGTTTTGCCGCGATTTCCTTCTGTACTTTCAGGGTCTATTCGAATAGTTACGGGAGAAATTTTAGTAATTGCAGTTGAAGAGGTTATGGGGTCTGAACCATCAAGTGTATATTTAATTTGTGTCCCGGATTCTGGAGAACTGACCACAACATCAAAACTTTTTTCATAAAATCCACGAGGAATTGAAAACTCTGGCTTTTTTGGTTGATTGATTTCTTGAGCTCTTAAAAATGAACTAATGATAAAATTTTCTGAAATCACTATTATGAAAAAAAGTACAAACCATATGCTTCTATATTTCATTTTCCACTCGAGTAATATTCTCTGTAACAATTTACAAAAATAAATCGCCTGCAACTAATTTCTTATTTACATTTTTTAGTCACAGGCGATTGGGGAGTGCATGAAAGTATTTTTTTATTGAATCAGATAATAGATCACATGATGATTTACTTACTGGCAATGATTGTGCCTGATTTTATAACTAAATTATTTATGAAATTTTATGCATAAGAATTTATAATTATATCAATCTGATAAAGTTTGTATTCGCATGATATATAAAACTGATAAAAATACTTTATGAAAAATTTTAGATGTAATAAATAAAATTTTCTATTTGATTTTTTAATTATTCATAAAGCACTAATCAAATGAAATATTTTATCAATTTGATTTAACTAATGTATTGTGGTTTTATCAATTTAAATAAGTTTCTCAATAGTTAATCGTTTTAGTCAACTAATTAAGCATGTCATTCCTGCTGGTATAATCATTGAAACCTATTTATAAGCTTTCGGGCAAAATTTAAGGGAAAATTTTTGTTAGAATTATCGATGACAGGATTTATTTTATTTATTTTTTATCCGCTTATACTCATCTCCTTAAGTGTTTACCTTTCTATAAGCAAGGAAATGAGTTCATCACGATATTTCTTTGCTGAGAAAAATATTAATTGGTTTATACTCGGTTTGTCTTTTCTGACTTCAGCATTAATAAGCCCTTATGCTCTTGGATATACTTTAGAAGGATTTTCTATAAAATTAGTTTTTCTTTATGGAATTATTTCATCAATACTATTTTACATCTTAGGCAAATTTATCATACCGGTTTATAGTAAATTAAAAATCAAAACAATCTCAGAATTTTTTGAGAGAATATATGGACGCTCATGCAGATACTTTATTTCACTTCTGTTAATTCTATCGAATGTTGGAATTAGATTGATTTTATCTTTGATTGCTGGTAGTATTTTAATTTCTACCCTTACAGAATTAGACCCCTACTTTTCACTTCTTTTCTTTTTAGTAATAACGAGTATATATTTAATAATTGGGGGCTTGAAAACAGAAATTATTGTAAGTGCCATTCATGTTTTATTTATTACTATAGTTACTGTTTATTTTACAATATGGCTTATCACACAAACTCAAACAAAATTTAACTTAAGTGAATTTATTGCATCAGCAGCACCCAAATTCAATCAATCATTAATTTCATTTGAAGCATTAATCAGCATTGCAATTATCGGATTCTGGTTTATATGTTCAGACCAGATTATAGTTCAAAAATCATTAAGTGCAAAAAATATCAATCAAGCGAAAAAATCTTCATTTGTCTCAATTATATTTCAATTCGTTCCAGTCTTAATTTTTTCTTTGCCACTATATTTAATTTTTGATGTCTGGAAAGATTATACTCATGAATATATACTTAAAAATTTTTTCAAAGGTATTGTACCAGAATTGCTTCAATCAAGTATAATTTTATCTCTTGTTTTTGCATTAACATCTACATTTGCCAATTTTTTCAATAGCACTTCAAGTTTAATAACATATGATTTTTATAAAACTATTAAGAAAGATACCTCAGATAGAGAACTTGTATTAGTCGGAAGAATAACAATTATAATTTTGCTTCTAGTTGCAATTTTACTAATTCCAGTATCAAAACCGAATAGTCTGCAACTTTATTTTAAATTAATTCACTTGCTTTTTTATATCTCAGCGATTGTATCTGCTTTCTTAATAATTGGATTATTAGCAGAAAGAATAAATGGAAGAACATCTTTTGTAATATTGTGTTTAAGTTCATTTTTAATCATTTATAAATTTATCAATGAATTATTTTATGAGAATGATAATAGTAGCGTAATACTCAAGTGGTTTACAGCTTTTAATTTTCTTCAGTTTACAATTATCATTTTTCTATTCTGTACAGCTGCTTTGTTTTTCCTCAATAAAATCAACTGGGGGTTGGTTTCCAATAAAATTCTTAAAAGCAAGCCTGATAAAAAAATATTGCTTGCTCTTCCAGTTTACTTGGCAATAATAGGATTCTTTGAAATAATAAGTATTTAGAAAGATAAATAAAAAGGAGTTTAAGAGATGAGATTAAAGAAATACAGAATATTGATAACAATAATAATAATTCTGATGTCTGTTCAAATTGTATTTCCTGGTACCACAGGAAAAATTACAGGACGAATAATTGATAAAGAAACAAAAGAACCTCTCGTTGGAGTAAATGTAGTAGTTAAAGGAACAACATTAGGTGCAACAACTGATTTGAATGGATATTATGTAATACTGCATGTTCCGCCGGGCAATCAGACAATTGTAGCAAGTATGGTGGGGTATGCTACAGTAACGGTTTCTGATATTGAAGTTCGTATAGATCAAACATCTACTGTAGATATTGAAATGGCTTCAGAAGCAATTGAACTTGGAAGCATTACTATTACAGCAGAAAGAAAATTAGTCAAACAAGATGTATCTACAAGTGTTGTAGCAGTTCGTCCAGATGAAATTCAAACTTTGCCTGTTACATCATTGAATGATGTAATTGGATTACAAGCTGGTATTGAAGAAGGTCTTGTAGTTAGAGGTGGTTCAGCTGACCAATTGCTTTTTCAACTTGATGGAGTAACTTTAAGAGACCCGAGAAATAATAAACCAATAGCATCAGTAGCCTTAAGTTCAATTCAAGAAGTATCAATTGAAAGAGGAGGATTTAATGCAGAGTATGGACAGGTTCGTTCAGGTATAATTAACATAATTGCAAGAGAGGGCAGCTTAACTAATTATTATGGAGCAATGCAGGTTAAATATAGCCCGCCAACTCCAAAACATTTTGGCATTTCAGTTTTTGACCCCAATTCGATGTGGAACAAACCATATCTTGACCCAGCAGTATGCTGGACAGGTACACAAAGTGGAGCTTGGGATTTGTATACACAAAGGCAATATCCGCGTTTTGAAGGCTGGAATGCAATATCCCAAAAATTGCTTAGTGATGATGACCCAACAAATGATTTATCACCGGCAGCTGCACAAAAAGTTTGGATGTGGGAAAGAAGAAGAAGACCAACCATTGCTCCAGATTATAATATAGATGGAAGTTTTGGAGGACCTGTACCATTAATAGGAAAATCACTTGGCAATCTGAGATTCTTTACAAGTTTTAGATATGAAAGAGAAATGTTATTGATACCGCTTAGTCGTCCTGACTATTTAGAATATAACTGGTCTCTAAAACTTAATTCAGATTTATCTCAGAATTCTAAGTTGATGATAAATGCTACTACTGGTAAATCTTATAATGTAGCGTTAAACAGGGATGATAATCAGTTTAATAATCCTCAATGGGGAATTAATGGGGTTCAGTTCTGGAATCCTACAGATTATATGAGAACTCCATATAAAATTGCTGAAATTACAAATGAACAAAGGCCAAGCAGAATTTTTACAGATTCCTGGTATAGTCAGGCCGTTGTTGGACATTTTACATTATCCGGTAAACTTACAAACTTTATTTCTTCTTCAACTTTTTATGAAATTAGTTTTGAACATGTTGCACGTCGTTATTTAACTGGACCAATCCGTCAAAGAGATACTACTAAAAAATATGAGATTGTTCCGGGATATTTTGTTGATGAAGCACCATTTGGTTTTGATAGTGCACCTAAGACTGGTTTGACAGGTATGTTCTTCGGTGGGCATTCTTCTACAATCAGAGATTCAAGTAAACTTTATTCTTATGTCGTTAAAGCAGATCTGAGCAGTCAAGTTACAAGAGAACATTTAATTAAAACAGGAATTGAATTTTCATACTATAATTTAAATCTGGATTATGGTTCAGTAAACTTATTTTTCAATGATATCAATTATGTAAAAGAAAGATGGAAACCATATCGTTTATCTGCTTATGTTCAGGATAAAATCGAAATGCTGGGATTTATTGCCAATGTAGGTGTCAGAATGGATTTGAGTAATCCCAATACAGAGTGGTATGATGTTGATCCATTCGATAAATCATTCTTCTCATCAAGTTATAATCCAAATAAAGATTATCCAAAAAAGAAAGCAAAAATTGATATTGCTTTAAGTCCACGCTTAGGTATATCTCACCCAATTACAGAGAATTCAAAATTGTATTTCAATTATGGTCATTTCAAACAAATTCCGGCATATGAAGAAATATTTAGAATTGGCAGAGCAGCATCAGGTAATATGTTAAATTATGGAGACCCAAATTTATCTCAAGCAAAAACAATTTCATATGAATTAGGTTATGACCATGTTCTTTTTGGGTCCTATCTGTTACAGATTGCTGCTTTTTATAATGATATAAGTAATCAACAAGCCTATACTCAATATGTTAGTGATAGAAAAGGAATTGGTTACTTTAGAGCGAATAACAATAGCTATGAAGATATTCGTGGTCTAGAAGTTTCTTTAAAGAAAACAGGAGGCAACTGGGTTCGTGGGTTTATTAATTACACCTATCAAGTTAATACAAGAGGAGCTTTCGGTAAACAAACTATAAATGAAGACCCAAGTCAGCAAAAATTAATTGACCAGAACACAATTATTTTATATCAACAAAAACCCGTTCCGCAACCTCGTGCAAATGCAAGTTTAACATTCTTTACACCAAAAGATTTTGGACCAGACTTTGCAGGTTTAAAACCTTTTGGAGATTTGACACTGAATATTTTAGCTGAATGGAGAGCTGGTGAGTTTATAACTTATAATCCTAACAACATTCGTGAAATTATTAATAATGTTCAGGTGACAGATTATTACAATGTTGATTTATTGTTGAGCAAAACTTTTGATATCAAGCAATTCAGAATAACATTATTACTTGATGTAAGAAATGTGTTTAATATAAAAAGATTATCTGGGGCAGGTTTTTATGATGGCTTTGACCAGATGTTCTATTTACAATCATTACATTTACCTGAAAGTCCTGCATATGATAACATTCCAGGAAATGACCGTGTAGGTGATTATCGCAAAGAAGGAGTTCCCTATCAACCAATTGAACAAATAGGAAACTTAGCTGATGTAAAAGACCCAAATCCTTCTGTGATTTATTATGATAAAACAAATAAAAAATATATGAACTTTGTAAATGGTGCTTGGTCCGAAGTTGACAGCGGAAGAATGAAAAAAATTCTTGATGATAAAGCATATATAGATATGCCTAATAATACTTCCTTCAACTTTTTGAATCCACGACAGGTATTCTTTGGTATTAATATTTCATTTAATCTATAAAAATTGAAAATCAGAGGTGATAGAGTTATGATAAAGAAAAATTTAGTTACTGCATTAATAAGATTGTCACTTTACATAGTATTCATGATGTTTTTTAATAAAGTGACATATGCACAAATTGAGGGTCCTCAACAACAGGAAGTTAAATGGCTTTCTACATCATCACTTCGTCATTGGATTTCCAGTGCAGGTGCCGAGGTAGAATATGGCAGAAGAGGCCGATCAGGTTTCCTCAATGTTGACCAGATGGATGGCTTAATATGGCCTTCTGAATACACACGAAATAAAGGTGTAAATGTTTCAAAGGCATTATGGATTGGCACAACAAATTTTACAGAAATGGTAGATAACTTGAAGGGTAAAACATTTCCTTATAAAGTTCTCTGTATTGGACCAAGAGAAATTTATCTTGGAAGTGATGTTTATTCAGAAGAATTTTCTCTAATAGGGAAATATGATCATCCTGCAGTTTATGTTGACGATGCAAGTGCTTCTTACAGAGATTATGATGACGAATTAGATAAAATTGACCCGGATTTACCATGCGACAGAATGATAGTAAATAAAGTTCATACAGATATTGGAATTACAATTTCAAGAAAAATTCTTTCATTTTCACAACAATATCACGATAACTATATCATATATGAATATGTTTTTAAGAATACAGGCATTGTAGTAGACAATTCTCAACCAACACCAAGATTGGTTAAAGTTGACCAGCCTAAAACATTAACAGATGTGATATTTTTCTGGGAATTTAGATATGCTTTTGCAGGTGAATCATATTTAAATGGCTGGGCACCAGGTTCAACATCATGGGGGAGAAATACAATTAATGATGCAATAGGTCATGACCCAAATCATCCTAACCCGGAAGGTTTTAAAGCAATATGGTCATATTATGGTCCTATGTCTGGCTCGCCAGGCATAGCTGAAGATATTGGATTGCCGCGGCATACAGATGGTTCTATTATGGCCGGGACAAATTTTGCTGGAGTAGTTGTATTGCACGCCGATAAATCACCACAAGATAAATCTAATGACCCCGATAAACTTATCACAACAATATATACTGGTTCTGACAGTCCTGTTCAACCTGCAGACCAATACAATGAAAATTTAATGACAAGAAAGTATAATGAATTTTTGAAAGGTGGGCATCCACCTAAAACTCATGCCGAAGAAATTGGAAAAGACCCTCAAACAGGCTGGCCTACTGCATTCGCAAATACTTGGGGCAGTGATGCTGGTGGTTATTCAGCTACATTAGGATTTGGTCCTTATAATATTGCACCAGGTGACAGTGTGAGAATTGTTATTGCTGAGGCTGTTGCTGGTATTGACAGAGTAAAAAATAGAGAAGTAGTTAATAAATGGTTTAATAGAACTCCACCTTATATTCTTCCAAATGGTACAGAGACCTCAGACCGTAATGTTTACAAAAATACATGGGTATTTACCGGCAAAGATTCTTTATTTCAAGCATTTAGAAGAGCAATAGCAAATTTCAAAAGTAATTACAATATACCACAACCACCTCCACCGCCAGACCAATTTTATGTTTACTCTGGTGGAGATAGAATAATACTTAAGTGGTCTAAGAGTGCAGAGACCTGGCCAAACTTTAACGGCTATAGAATTTATCGTGCAGAAGGCAGAACCGACACAACATTTTCATTGATCTTTGAATGTGATAAAAACAATGTTGTAAATACATTTGAAGATAAGACAGCAAAGCGCGGTTTCAATTACTTCTATTATATTCAAACTAAAGATGATGGCTCTACAAACAATATTCAACCAGGGGTCCCTCTCGTAAGCAGTAAATATTATACAATGACAAATCGAGAAGCATTTTTAACTCGTCCTCCAGGAAATAATCTTTCAGGAATCAGGATTGTTCCTAATCCTTACAATATTAGAGCAAGAGAACTTCAATTTGGTCTTGATACACCGGATCGAATTGCGTTCTATGGGCTTCCACCTAAATGCAAAATTAGAATCTATACAGAATCAGGAGATTTAATTGAAACTATCGACCATGTTAATGGAAGCGGTGATGAACTCTGGCATTCATTAACATCATCAAGACAACTTGTTGTCAGCGGATTGTATATTGCTCACTTTGAGGTCACAGAGGATATTTATGATGATTCGGGCAATATAATTTTTAGAAGAGGTGATAACACATACAAAAAGTTTATAGTTATAAGATGATTATAAAATTTTGAAGAGGAGAAATAATCGTGAGAAAATTATATTTAATACTTTTTAGTTTATTCATTACAACACTCTCTTTCGGCCAGGTAAAATTAGCTCAAACAGGCTTTAATTTTCTCAATGTCACTTCTGATGCTCGTTCAAGTGCAATGGGAGAGGCTGTAAATTCTTTTTCAGGATATTCTGGAGCATTGTTTCATAATCCGGCAAGTATGGCCGAAATGCCTAATTTCATCAGCTCTAATTTTAGTGTGAATAAGTGGATTGCGGATATACAGCATATTTCGGCAAGTATAATTATATCTCCTTTTTATGGAGATTATGGTGTAATTGGATTGAGTTTTCAATCAGTTGATTACGGTGAAGTAGAAGGGACAATCGTTGCCAATAATGAACAAGGTTATATTGATACAAAAATACTTAAACCATCAGCCTATGCAGTTGGTATTGGTTATGCGAAAATGTTAAATGATAAATTTGGAGTTGGTGCACAAATTAGGTATGCAGTTCAATCTTTAGGTGAAAGTATTGTTCCGGATGGAAATTCAACAAAGATAAAAGAAAATAAAGCCAAAGCAATTGCATATGATTTTGGCACTGTCTATAAAACTGGCTTTAAGAGCCTTGCATTTGGTATGTCAGTTCGAAATTTTTCTTCTGAAATAAAATTCGAAGAAGAAGGTTTTCAATTACCATTAATTTTTACAGTAGGTATCTCAGCCAATCTGTTTGATTTTGTTGACATTGGTACAAAAAATCAGTCGTTAATTATTACTCTCGATTCAACACATCCTCGTTCACATCCTGAACAGTTAAAGATTGGTATGGAATATAACTTCATGAATGTTTTTTCACTTCGTGGTGGTTATATCTTTGGCAACTATGAAAATAATGTATCATTTGGAGTGGGAATTTCTTCGTTCGGCATCCAGTTCGATTATGCTTATACACCATTTGGGGTATTTAATAATGTTCAAAGATTTACAGCACGTTTTTCATTGTAAATAGAAGGTGAAATCATGAAAAGAAAATTTTTTATCAAATATCTAACTATATTTTTTGTTTTATCATTTGTATTTGCCTGCACCAAGTACGAGGAACCGAGCTTAATAAATGACCCGAATAAAACATATTCAAAAAGCCCTGTTGTAACAGGAGTTATTCCTAAAGATTCTGCTATTGCTGGTGTTCGTGAAATTATTATTGCAGGAAGTGATTTTGCGACTGGCGGAGGCGATACAACATGGGTTTATATAGGTGGAAAACCGGCTAAGATTAAAAATATTTCTTCTGATAGAATTGTAATTTATAGACCTGCTTTAGCAGATGATAAATATGGCAAACCTATTCATATAAGTGTCCTTAATCCTAATGCACTTGGTACTGCAAAAATTATTAATTATAAATTAGAACAACCTGTAATTCGCTATGGTAATTTCAGTAACTATATTTATAATTTATTTGCTGTAGAAGTTGATAAGCAAGAAAATTTATTTATCGCAACACGCCGATATGTACTTAAATTCGATGGAAGGGAAATTACTCAGTCACCTCAATTAAGCAACGACTTTGCAAGAATTACTGACCTGAAATTTGGACCCGGAGGATATCTCTATATTCCAATTGATAAAACAGATATTCACCGCATGGATGTTTCTGCATGGAAAACTGAAAAATATGTAACTCTACCAAACGTAACCTCAAGATTAGATTTTGATGATAAAGGGAATTTATACACTGCAAAAGCAAATGGAATTTATGTAGTCAATCCTGATAAAAATATAATTACTACACAAAAGCTTAACGGAATTACAATTGTTGAATTGCGAGTTTACAATGGTTTTGTTTATGCAGCAAGTTCATCAGCACTTTATAAAATTCCAATCATTGATTCAAAAGGTAACCTTGGCGAAGTACAATTAATAATTGATATTAAAAGTTATCCAGAATTCAGTAATTGTGATATAAGTTCATTTACAATAAGCAATGATGGTTCAATATATCTATGCTTAAAAAATCATCCAAGTTACTCAATCTTTGTTTTAGAAAAGGATAATACAATAACGCCATTCTATGTAGACAATATTTTACCTCAAAGAGTTGATCAAATTATTTGGGGTAATAGCAGGTTTGTTTACTTAAATCGAGGTACTCTCTTAAAAGATTCTGTTAGAGTTTACAAAATGGGAATGGATAGAAATGGAGCACCTTATTTAGGAAGATAAAATTAATTAATGAAAAGTGTTAAGAAATTAATCTTTTATTCAAAATCCTGAATTAAAAAAATAATCAAAAACAATAGGGAGGTTATTTTATGTTAATCAAAAAACTATTACAATTATTTGTTCTTATAGTTTTCACTGCGGGAATTTTACATGCACAGAATGGTCAGCTTGCAAAAGTTAAAGGCGGCTGGCTTTATGAAATTCCTAAAACAACAATCGCACCTGTAATTGATGGCAAACAGGATGCAGTATGGAAAACTCTTGATTGGAATTTACAGACCTCATACGGCAATGGAGAAAAATTGCCAGATAGCTGGGCAGATTTATTTGGTGCTTCTAAATTAATGTGGGATGATGATAATCTATATGGTCTTTTCTACGCTCAAGATGATATCATTGTCGATGTGCATAATAATTCATGGGAAAGAGATGCAATAGAGTTTTATACTGATGCAGATAATAGTAAAGGTGCAAGCTATGATAATAAAGATGACATTCATCTTGCATTCCGTCATGAATTTATTGATAATGAAGCAGCCAATGTTCAGAACAAAAATATTAATGCTGCAGGATTAACAAAATTTGATGGAATTGAATTTAAAATTCTGGATGACACAACATCAATGGGAGGATACTGGCTTGAGTTTAAAATCCCATTAGAAAATCTTTTAATTCCTCCTGTAGCAGGAACATTAATTGGTATTGAATGGCAGCAAAATGACAATGACGGTGACCATCGTGAACACATAAGTAAATGGTGGTTACAACAAGGCGATAACTCATGGTTAGAACCAAGACTGTTTGGAACTGCAGTACTCAGTGATAGAGTTGTAAGTGATAAATTTGAAATTCAAAAATTACCTGCAGGCACTACAATTACAATAGATGGTGAATTGGACGAAATTTATTCTCAACTTAATAATATCACTCAAAACTCACATGGCAATGGAGAAAAATTCCCTGATGATTTACACGATGCATTTGTAAGAACTTATCTAGCTTATGATGATGAAAATATTTATGGAATTTGCATTGCATATGATGATGTCATTATTGATGTTCATAACAATAGCTGGGAAAGAGATGCTGTTGAATTATATTTCGATGCAGATAATAGTAAAGGTGCAAGCTATGATAATAAAGATGA
>JARYLX010000064.1 GCA_029907415.1 Melioribacter sp. | reverse complement strand
ATTGGCGTTGAAGCTACCGAAGACAGAGTTGATTTAGGAAATCCATATCCAGACCATTATGGTTCTTTCACAGTTAATTTTAGATTCTTAAAGAACTTCAACTTATATGCATTGGCTGAATACGGATTAAATAATAAAGTTTATAATCTTACTAAACAATTTGCAATTCAATACAGCAATAATACAACTTATGAAGAATTAAAAGCTAAATTAGGTCTTACAACAAAATATCCAGAAATTCAAAGGTTAGAAGTTGGTTCAGCTGAATATAGAGCAGCTGCAGAACAATACGCAAGCATGAACTATGTTTACGATGGAAACTTTATTGAAGATGCAGATTTCCTTGTTATAAGAGAATTAAGCTTGAGTTATGATTTCACAGATTTAATTTCAGAATTTATTCCTGGTAATTACATCCGCAATTTTGTTGTAGGATTCTCAGCTTACAATATGTTTAAGTTCTCTAAATACACAGGTGCAGATATTGAAGTTAACTTTGCTGGTAGCAGAAGCTTATCACGTGGACAGGATTTCTTAACTCTTCAGAATCCTAAAGTTTTCAACTTCTGGTTCCAAATTGGATTTTAATTGAAGGAGAAATGAATATGAAAAAAATAAAAATATTAAAATTCGTCCCACTACTTGTATTTCTCACAGTTTTTGCCTGTGAAGATTATGTAACAAGTGTTGACCCTTTTATTGATAGAGTAGAAGATGCTGTTCTTGATAGAGAAGACCAGGTTAATTTTCTTGTAATTGGTGTTCAAGATGCTGCAGCATTTTGTGTAGATGATTTATTCATCGCTGCAGATGGATTATCTGACCAATTATTCTTTACAAGAGCAGTTCGAAATGCTACCTATCCAACTTATGAACAAATTGATTTAGGTGATATTTTGTTAGATAACAATTCAGTTGATGCAGCTTATACTCCATTACATCGTTTTAGAAAATATGCCGATACTTTAATTGCTCGAATTGATAGAATTACATTTAAAGATGAAAGTATTAAAAAGAATGGTTTATTTAATGCATATCTATATGGAGGTTTGGCTCGTTATTTCAGTGCTACATATTTTGGATTAACACAAGAATCAGGCGGTGATGCTATTAATAGAAGTGCAATTATTCCTTCAGCTCAATTATACGACCTTGCTATTGAGAAATGGAAAAATGCATTAAATTTTGCTGCAACTGATGCTCAAAAAAGATTGGTAAATTCTCTTATTGCTCGAGCTTATCTTTTTAAAGGAGATTATGCAAATGCTGCTACTTATGCAAAAGACGGAATGAAAAATGGTGATGCAGTATTTGATGCAAAATATAATACACTAAATGACAATAACTATCGTGTTCAAGCAGGTGAATTACGTTCGCAATTTGTACTTACACAAAGAATGGTAGATTATGTAACAAAAGACCCAAAAGAAGCTAACAGAATTCCATTTAAAAAAGCTTCGCTTGCAACTGGAGCTACAGGTACTTTCTACTATCAGTACAAGTATAAACTAGACGCAGGAACCGGATTAATTACTGGTATTCCTCTGATGACATGGCAGGAAAATAATTTAATGTTAGCCGAACTTATTTTAAGAGGAGCAGCAACAGGTGATGCACTTGCTTTAGTAAATGAAGTTAGAGCTTCACATCAGATTGACCCATTAACAGAAATTACTTTGAACGACCCATCAAAGCCAAGTATTGTTGAAGAACGTGATAAAGAACTTTGCTTCCAGGGCGTGAGATTACCAGACCAGAGAAGATTTGGAATATGGCATTTACCAGGTAAATGGCAATATCTGCCTATTCCTGAAGGTGAAAGAAACGAAAATCCAAACTTCTAAAAAAAAAGAGGCTGACCATCTGGTCAGCCTTTTTTGTTTATTCCTAAAAACTTTTCTTAAAATTAATCGATATTGTTGCAGGTAAACTTGAATTTGTAGAACTACTAATTACCCAACTAACTTCACTTGAAATATTTTTATTATAAGCAGAAATAAGTCTTACTGCATTAATAGCACTGATTAATCTGTTCAAGATCAATGCTCCGATTGCAAATCTTAAATTATTATATGCCTGTTCACTTGAAAACCACATTTGTCGATATTCTTTTCTCTGATTTTCACTTTCCCATTTCCAGAAATTTGTATTTGGGTCATATACATTATAAAATTCCCGATTCAATTCTTTAATGCGATTATATTCATCCACACTAATATAAATTCCTATTGTTGCAAAATAATCTGAATCTTTTCCTTCAAGGTTAACACCACCTTTTGATTGAGCAAATGATTTGTAATTATCTTCTTTCCATTTCCCATAAATATTAAATCCAGCAAATACACCCCAGAGAACACCATCAGTAATTGTAAAATATTTCCCGCTTTCATAATTGTTTGCATATAATTCCCCCATTCCTGGTATTAACATAGAAAATAAAATTCCCAGAGCAGGACTCTTTTTTTCTTTTAATTCCACGAGATAATTATAACTAATCTTTTCAAAGTTAGCCTGTGAGAAACTTTCGTTTTGCATTTTCTCAGAATTATTTCTCAGCAACTGTAAACGAAGTTCAAAGAAATTTTCTCTTTGCGGTATCTGAGAAAAAATTGTTGATGAGACTAAGAATAAGAAAAATAATTTTTTCATAATTCAACCTGTTTTAGTGATAGTTCTGCAGTAGCAATATTCTCATCAACCCCCGTTATTTTTACAGTTATAAATTGATTAATTAAATTTTTGTCATAAGGGACTTTTATTCTTATATAATTTGATGAAAATCCTCTCATAAATCCATTGTGATTCTCAGATTCAAAAAGTACTGTTTGTTCTCTGCCAATCATTGAACGATAAAATTCATTTCTTTTTTTGTCACTCAAAATTCTTAGCATATTATTTCTTTTCTTACGTTCAGCTGTATCAACTTTACCTGGTAAATTTATAGCTTTTGTATTTGGTCTTTCTGAATAGGTAAACACATGCAAATATGCAATTGGTAAATCTTTTAAGAAATTATATGTTTCAAGAAAATCATCGTATGTTTCTCCTGGAAATCCAACAATTACATCAACACCAATCGCAAGCTCTTTAATTTTAGTGACTGCTTTAAGAATTAAATTATGATAATCTTCAGCTTTATAACGCCGCTGCATTAATCTCAATATTTTATTACTCCCACTTTGAAGTGGAATATGAAGATGGTTGCAAATTTTGTTTGTGCTTGCTATTAAATCAATTAAATCATCATTCAACAAATTTGGTTCAATAGAACTAATTCTAATTCGATATTCTCCATCAATTTTTAATAAATCATTCAACAAAGAATAAAGATTATAACCGAAAGATTTTCCATAATCTCCAACATTAACTCCGGTTAAAATTATTTCTTTATAATTTGAATTCAGCAGTTGCTTAAATTCATTTATGATTTCATCTGGTTTTGCACTTCTACTTTTTCCACGTGCAAGGGGAATTGTACAAAACGAGCATTTGTAATCACAACCATCCTGAACTTTGAAAAATGCACGGGTTCTATCATTAGCTTCTGCCGAAAAAGATGAATAAAAAGAATTCAATTCTTCTGTAGGTGTAACATAAATACACGAAAGATTTTTCTTTTCTTCTCTGTCAGTTGTGCCAACCTTGTTTGAAATTTCAAAATCATTAATGTAGTTAAAGAGATTAAATTTTTCGTTGCTTCCCAAAATAGCGCTTACACCTTCAATCTTTGCAATCTCTTCTGGTCTTAATTGAGCATAACATCCTGTAACAATAATATAAGCATCAGGGTTGTTTCTCAAAGCTCTACGTACTATCTGCCGGCATTCTCTTTCAGCATTTTCAGTAACACTGCAAGTGTTGACTACATAAACATCTGCTGAATCATTATAATCAACAATATCAAAGCCTCGTTTCAAAAATTGTTCGCTAATTGTTGTTGTTTCAGAAAAATTCAATTTACATCCCAATGTGTAGAATGCAACTTTTTTATTCATAAGAAATACTTTCTTAAAATTATTAAAGCAATTAGAAAATTAATTTTACAGTTGAATCAAAACAAGTTCATACATTATTAAAATAATAAACGGGCTGAGTTTTATTCAACAACTGAATAAATCTACAGCCCGAATTAAATTTAACTCTGAATATTTATTCAGACTTTTGTTCTTCCTGTTTTGGAGTTTCAGTCTGTGGCGGCTGAGGAGGTGCTGGTGGAATTTTATCATCATATAAATTAAAGTCCGATGAATCAAATTTACCTGCATCAGCCTGTCTTATATCCTCAACAGTAACTTTATCAAGTTTATGTTTGGTTATGTATTCAGCAATTTCTTCATCAGATTTTTCTTTTAATACAGCTAATGCACTTAAAACTATCTTTTTATTTTCTTTATCAAATTCTACTACTTTCAGTTCGAGTTTAGTGCCTATCGGGAAGCAATATGATAAATTTTTTATTTTCGAAGTTGATAATTGAGTAGCAGGAATAAATCCATCAACACCAAGTGGAAGTTCTGCTATTAATCCTTTTTCGATAATTCGAACAACTTTACCTTCTGTAACTTTTCCAACTGCATAAACAGATTCAAAACCGTCCCATGGATTTGGATTAATTTGTTTATGACCTAAAGATATTTTTCTTTGCTCTGTATCAACACTCAAAACAATTACATCAATTTTTTCACCTTTCTTAACAACTTCACCGGGGTGACGAATTTTCTTTGTCCATGATAAATCTGAAATATGAATTAGTCCATCAATACCAGGTTCAAGTTCAACAAATACGCCGAAATTTGTAAGATTTCTTGCAATTCCAGTATGACGCGAACCAACAGGATATTTCTTTACAATGTCCTGCCATGGATCAGGAGTTAATTGTTTCATTCCAAGAGAAATTTTCTTTTCTTCCTTATCAAGACTTAAAATTACTGCTTCGACAACCTGGCCCATTGATACAAATTGTGAAGGATGACTTATATGTTGAGTCCAGCTCATTTCAGAAATATGAATTAATCCTTCAATACCTTTTTCAATTTCAATGAAAGCACCATAATCTGTAAGAGAAACAACACGGCCTGAAACTTTATCTCCAACTTTATATTTCTCATCAATATTTTCCCATGGATGAGGCTGAAGTTGTTTTAAGCTAAGAGATATTCTCTTCTTTTCTTTATCATAATCTGTCACTACTACTTTAATTTTCTCATCGAGTTTAACTACTTCGCTCGGATGATTAATTCTTCCCCAGCTTAAATCAGTAATATGAATTAATCCATCAACACCATTGAGGTCAACAAATACACCAAAATCAGTAATTGCTTTTACAGTTCCTTCAAGAACCTGGCCTTTTTCAAGCTTTTCAAGAATTTCTTTTCTCTGGTCTGCAATAGTTTCTTCAATTAATACTTTATGAGATACAACAATATTTTCTGCTGGTTCATTAACTTTAACAATTTTGAAATCCATTGTTTTACCAACATAAGCATCAAAATCTCTAACTGGACGAATATCAATTTGTGAACCTGGCAAAAAGGCTTCGACACCCATCAAGTCAACTACCATTCCACCTTTAATTCTTTTAAGAATTTTTCCTGGAATAACTTTGTCATTTTTATAAGCATCCATAACCTTAGCCCAGATTTTAAGGAAATCTGCTCTCTTTTTGCTGAGCACTAAATTTCCCTCTTCGTCCTCAACACTTTCTATTACAATATCAATTTTAGAACCGATTTTGATTTCTTCTGTTGAACTGAATTCTGATTTGGGAATTGTACCATCTGATTTGAAACCCACATCAACAACAACATTATCGCCATCAATTCCTACAATAGTACCTTGAATAATTTCACCTTCCTTGATATCACGGAAGGATTCAGAATAAAGTTTTGACAATAGTTCAAGTTCTTCTGATGAATATTCTTCAGCATTTACGAACTTAGCCTGTTCTGAAAGTTTTTGCATTGTATCTTTTTGTAAATCGGACATTAGTCCTCCTACTTTAATTTTACTGCCCACGCCTTTCCGCCATCAAAGAAAGTCGTTGCAGCATTTTTTTAATTACACATTAGTTATTTACTGATGGCAAAAATTTAATAATTAATTTCAATTCCTTTGCTTTGTAAAACTTCATTAACTTTCTTCAGTAAAAATTCTAAATCCTGTTCTGGAGTAAAGCCTGTATTATCAAACTCAATTGCATCATCTGCCTTTTTAAGAGGAGAAACTTTACGTCCGCTATCAATTTTGTCTCTTTTTTCGAGATTTGCTTTAACTTCTTCAAAAGTAATTGGAATATTTTTTTCTTGATATTCTTTTAGTCTTCTTTGTGCTCTTGTATCCAGCGAAGCAGTCAAAAAAATTTTAACATCTGCATCTGGAAACACAACTGTTGTAACATCTCTTCCTTCTGCAATAATATTTCCTTTGCTTCCAATTGACTTTTGAATTTTTACCATTTCTTCTCTTACTTCAGGTATTGCACTGATTTCACTGACCTTTGAATTTACCTCTGCACTCCGGATTTTATCCGTTACTTCCTCGCCATCAACAAAAACTCGAGTTATCCCATCTTCGAATTTTAAGCTCAAATTAATTTTTTTTGTCATCTCAATGACTGCATCAACATCATCAACAATACCTTTTTGAAGTGCCATAAAAGTTATAGCACGATACATTGCGCCAGTATCCAGATAGTTAAATCCAAGTTTTTTTGCCAGATTTTTAGCAGCAGTGGATTTGCCTGAACCAGCAGGACCGTCTATTGCTATTATAATTTTCTTCAACATTGGGTTACAAAAATAGGAAAAGAGTATAGACGCCGCAAATTTAAAACATAATTTTTTCTTCGGATTTAATAATATGATTCTGACTATCTACACTTATGATTTTGGGCGAATAATTTTTGAGTTCTTCTTCTGTATAATTTGCATAACTGGCAATTATTATCAAATCCCCGATTTGAACCATACGTGCAGCAGCTCCATTTATAATTACTTCGCCATCATTTCCATAAATTACATATGTAGAAAATCGAGCTCCATTATTGATGTTATAAACATCTACTTTTTCATATTCGAGAATATCTGCTTGCCTGCACAAAGATTTATCAATAGTTATTGAACCTTCATAATTTAAGTTAGCATCAGTAACAACAGCTCTATGAATTTTTGATTTTAACATTTCTCTCATCATGCTGTCACCTCTTTTTCTTTATTCATATTGTATGCAATAAGTAAACCATTTAATACTAAAGTTGGAATCATAATATCAAATAATTTAGCACTCTCAAATAATCTGGAAAAACCTCCTGTGCCAATTACAATTGGGTCTTCGTCTTGAAAAGCTTCTTCTTTTATTCTTTGTTTTAATTCCTTAACCATTCCGATTTGACCAAAGTATAACCCAGATTGAATACTTTCTACTGTGGAACGGCCAATTACCTCATTCATTTCTTTTATTTCAACTGCTGGAAGTTGAGCAGTTTTGCTTTCAAGAGCTTCCATAGAAATTTTTATTCCCGGCAAAATTATTCCACCGAGATATTCTTTATTCTTATTTATAACACAAAAAGTAGTGGCAGTGCCGAAATCTATTACAATTAAATTTTTGTTTGGAAATATTTGAGTTGCTGCAATTGCATTAGCGATTCTATCTGCTCCAACTTCAACTGGATTTCGATATTTAATTTTTAATCCTGTTTTTACACCCGGTCTTAAAAAAAATGGTTCTATATTAAAATATTTCACACAACCTGCTCTCAATGAATGATTCAAATCTGGGACCACACTGCATATTGATATTCCTTTTATTTTTTCTGGTTCAATTTTATTTTCTCTAAGTACATTTCTTAAAAATATTCCAATCTCATCAGAAGAAAATTCCTGACGCGAAGTTTTTCTAAATTGAATTACTAATTCATCTTTTTCGAATACACCTCCATGAATTTGTGTATTCCCGACATCAATACATAGAATCATTTTTCTTATTCTCCAATTTTTGAAAAATTAATTTTTCTAAATTTATTGACAAATCAAAATTTGTTTCAGCTGCAACTGAGTTCATTTCATTATTAAAAATAAAAAAGTTTTTCTGAATATTATTTTCATCACGATTACTCAAATCGTTCTGAACAACAAAGTCGCATTTTGACCTTTCAAAAATTTTTCTAACCTCATTAATTCTTTCTTCTTCAACAGGAGTATCTGTGAATTTAAATGCAACTACAATTAATTTTTTATTCAGTGAATAATCTTTTAGCCTGTCTAAAATTTTAAAATTCTTTCTTAGATGAAGAATAATTTTTTCTGCTTCTGAATTAATTTTTTTTCTAAATGGTAATTCTATTTTTTCATCATTTAATTCAATAAAATCGAGTGTAAAATCGCTTACAGCTGCATTATGAATGACAATATCATAATTTTCATTTTGTAATAGGTTCTGGATTTTCTCATTCAAATCATTAAAATCAGTAAATGAAATTAATCGACATGGTGCTGATGGAATTTTAGCATCATAAGAATAAAGATAAGTAACATTATGATTTCTTCTGATAAAATAATTGGCAATTTCTGCTGCTGTTCTGCCTGTGCTTAAATTTGTTAAAAAACGAACATTATCAATTTTTTCTTTAGTGCCGCCACCAGTCAATAATATTTTTAACTTCTTTTCAGGTTCGTTCAATTTTTTCAATGCAATTAAAATATGTTCAAAGATTTCATCTGGTTCTAAAAGTTTTCCTTTTCCAATATCGCCGCAAGCCAAATAACCTTCAGCTGTTGGTAAAATTTTTATACCCCATTCGGATAATTTTTTCAAAGATTCTTGTGTGGCAAAATGATTATACATATTTGTATTCATCGCAGGAGCTATCAAAAATGGTTTATTCCAATCATGAGCAAGAAAAAGTGATGTAATTAAATTATCGGCAATGCCAGCAGCAATTTTGTTAATTGTATTTGCAGATGCAGGACAAATTATTATCAAATCAGCCCACTTGATAAGATTGATATGACTCATCATTTCACCGCTTTCAAAAGTATCTGTAAAAACTTTATTATTAGATAAACCTTCGAGTGCGGCTTCCCCAATAAATTTTAATGCACTTTCTGTTGCTACAACTTTAACTTCAAAACCATTTTGAACAAGTTTTGAAATTAAGTATGCGCTTTTGTATGCTGCTATCGAGCCTGTTATTCCAAAAAGAATTTTATAATTTGACATTGTCAATCAACCTCACTTTTCCGACATGAACGGCTCCAAATCTGCGTCCTTCAAATTCTTCAATGTAATCTACTTTGAAACCGAGTTCCTCAAGTTCTTTCTTAATTTGTTCTTTAGTTTTATTTGATGCTAAAAGTTTCGGGAAGTTCAAAGAAAATTCTCTTTCTTCCTTAGATAATAAAAGATTTCTTGAGCTTAGTGCAAGTCCATCTTCATCTCGAACAATTGGACATGGAATTATTTCAATATCCATAAAAAATGCTTTACACATCCCATCAATTAATTTGAGCTGTTGATAATCTTTTTCTCCAAAGTATGCTTTGTGAGGACGAATAATATTAAAAAGCTTCATTACAATAGTTAGAACTCCTTCGAAATGTCCGGGACGAAATGCACCACATAATTTTTTACTGAAGTCTGTTTCTACAATTCTGTATTTGTAATTGTCCTGATAAATTTCTTCATACTCTGGATAAAACAGAAAATCCACATTGTGATTTTTTAATATCGCCAAATCTTCTTCAAAAGTTCGAGGATAATTTCTTAAATCATTCGGGTCATTAAATTGAGTTGGATTGACAAAGATACTTACAACTGAAATATCATTTTCATTTACACATTTTTCAATTAATGAAATATGTCCTTTATGAAGAGCTCCCATAGTTGGCACAAAACCAACTGTTTTATTTTTGAGCTCATCAGAATTTCTAATTTCTTTCCATTCAGAAATTTTTTTAATTATTCTGGTCATCAGTAACTCTCTTCTTTGTTAGGATAATTTTGATTTTTAACATCATCATTAAATTTATTTAGTGAATTTAAAATCAGCTCGAAGCCGTTGAGATATTTTCGCAAAAATTTTGGTTGAAAATCTTTTGACATGCCAAGCAAATCCTGCAGCACTAAAATTTGTCCATCAGTAAAAGGTCCTGCACCAATTCCAATTGTGGGAATTGATAATTCTTTCGTGATTTTTGCAGATAATTCAGAAGGCATCATTTCAAGAACGATTGCAAAACAACCTGCATCTTCAAGTTTTTTTGCATCATCAAGAAATTTTTCTGCTGCCTTTTCATCTTTTCCCTGCAATTTGTATCCTCCAAATTGATGAACAAATTGAGGAGTCAATCCAATATGTCCCATGACAGGAATTCCTGAATTAATCACATATTGAATTAGTTCAAGATTATCATCTGCTCCTTCAATTTTAACAGCCTGTGCGCCTGCTTTCATTAATTTATCAATTGATTCCATTAAAAAACTAATACCTTTTCGATTCGATAAAAATGGAAGGTCCGAAATCAGTAATTTATTTTTCAATCCTCGCTTTACTGCTGCTGTATGATAACACATCATTTCAATTTCTGCATTTATTGTTGTTTCAAAACCATGCATAACCATTGCTGCACTATCTCCTACAAGAACAGCATCAATATCACTTTCATCAATTATTTTTGCTGACCAATAATCATAACAAGTAACCATTGAAATTTTCTTACTCTGACTTTTCAGTTTTTTAAATTCATTTACAGTTTTCATTTTTATGCACCACAGGAATAGAATGATTTAAATTGATTAACAGATAGAATTGAATTAAACCACGGATAAAATAAAAAAGGAATGACTTTAACAACTTGGTCTGGTACCTGTCTCATCGATCAAGTCCTTTATCGTATTTATTTTGTTCGAGTTAAATTGTAACCGTTCTAATTAAAGAATCGGTTCATTTTGATGCAGCAAAAATAACAATTGAGAAAGAATATTTCTATAAATTTAATTTCTCAATCCAATGCCTTTAACATCGTGCACGACTTCAAAAAGATAATTTTCTGAAGCCATTAAATCTTTCAGTGTGAGGTTATCAACAATTACATCAATTGCATCTTGAATAATTTTCCATAAAGAGCGTATTGAACAATCAATTGAATTAGTACAAAAGTCTGATATACCTGAATGATGCTGGCAAAAATTTTCATCATATAATCTTCCGCCAAGAACATTCAACACATCACGAATTTTAATTTGCTCAGGTGGTTTTGAAAGTGTGTAACCACCTGCCTGTCCTCTTTCTGCAATTAAAAATCCTCCCAATCTTAAAATTCGTAAAATCTTTCCCACATTATGCTGCGACATTTTTTCAGCTCTTGAAATTTCTGGGATTGTAAGAGTTTTACCAACCTGATAAAATTTCCCGATTCTCAATAATAATCTTAATCCATATTCTTCTTGTGTACTGAATTTCACATTCACCTCTTTTATCTTTTTTATACATATTTATTTCATTTCACAATAGACTTTATATTATCTGTGAAAATCTGTTCTATCTGTGTTCCATTACTCAATAACTTTTACTATCGAGAATCTTATTTATTATCAAAATAATATCTATGAATCAATTTGTATCTTAGAACCGCAGGCTATTGCATGAACAAGTTTTGCATATTTTTCCGGTGATATTGAAGGACCTTTTCTCTTACAATACTTATTAAAAACATTTTTCAATTCTTCAGCAATTTCTTCTGCATATCTTCCTTCAATTTTATGGCGTGGTAAAAAATATACAAGTTCGCCATTGTTAAATAAAGCCATTGAAGGTGAAGAAGGCGGATATTGACTTAAATATTTTTCTCGAAGAAAATCTACTGCATCTCTATCCATCCCCGCAAAAACTGTAATAAATTTATCTGGAATTGTATTATGCTGTAAAGCAAGTGTAACAGCAGGACGTGCACTGCCTGCAGCACAACCACAAACAGAATTTATAACTACAAAAACAGTTTCACCATTTTTTTGTGATAATACATCTTCAACTTCCTGCGGAGTTTTTGTTTCTTGAAAGCCGACATAAATTAATTCATCCCGCATTGGTTGAACAGCTTCTGGATCATACAATGGTGGTTTCATATTTATTTCAAACATGATATTCCCTTTCTTATTGTTTATAGAAACCCTAATTCAAACTTTGCTTCTTCACTCATTTTATCCATAGACCACGGTGGTTCCCAGACTAAATCAATATAAACATCTTTCACACCTTTAACACTTTGTACTTTATGTTTTACTTCTGGAGGTAAACTTTCTGCAACTGGACAATGCGGCGA
>JARYLX010000063.1 GCA_029907415.1 Melioribacter sp. | reverse complement strand
CATTTTCTTTCAAAAATGGATTTTTCCCGGTAAATATTTCGTATATCACAACACCAGCAGAAAACAAATCACTCTGATAAGTAAGTTTTGCTCCTGCTACTTGTTCTGGCGACATGTAACTGGGTGTTCCTACAATTGAATACGGGCTTGTCACATAATTATCTTCTGCAGAAAGTGCCAATCCAAAATCACCTAATTTTAAATTCATGTTATTGTCAATAAAAATATTTTCCGGTTTTATATCCCGATGAATAATTTGATTTGAATGAGCAAAATGAAGTGCTTTGAAAAGTTGTATTGTTAAAAGTTTTTTTTCTTCATAAGAAAGATTTCTATGTTTTAATAAATTTCTTAAACTTTCTCCTTCGATGTATTCAAATGAAATGTAGAAATATTCTTTGCTTGTACCAAAGTCCAGTACTTTGATAATGTTTGGATGGTCAAGTTTTGCAAGTAATTTTGCTTCGCGTTTAAATCTTTCTATTAATGTCTGGTCTGATATTTTTTCTGTATTAAGAACTTTCAGAATAATCTTTTTACTTAGATAAATATGATTTGCAAGATAAACTGCAGCATGTTCATCTTTTTTGAGTACATCAAGAATTTCAAACTTCTCGAACAATATTTCTGTTGAACTAAGCATCGTTTTGTTGTTCACCCATCTCTTTTAATTTTAGTTGAATCCATCGAACTGAAACATCAAGTGATTTTGCTGTTAATGTCCTATTGCCATTAAATTCTTCAAGACGTTTTTTAAGAAGCAGCAATTCAAATTCCTTAAGTGTTCCTTTAAAATTCATCAAATCCTGATTATCTTCAAGGATTATATGTTCTGCATAAATTTTATCCGAGTCACAAAGAATAAGTGCTCGTTGGATTACATTTATTAATTGCCGAACATTTCCTGGCCAGTAATAACTCTCCAATTTTTTTATCGCAGAAGTATCTATAGGAATATTTTTCTTTGCAATCTTTTTTACAAAGTAACTTGCAAGCAGCGGGATATCTTCCCGTCTTTCTCTCAATGGTGGCATTTTAATAGGAAACACATTTAACCGATAAAACAAATCTTCTCTGAACTGACCTTCTTTAGTAAGTGCATGTAAATCTTTATTTGTAGCTGCAATTATTCTTACATCTACTTTTTTCACTTTAGTATCACCAAGTCGAATTATCTCGCGGTTTTCAAGAACTCTTAAAAGTTTTGCTTGAAGAGCACTCGATATATCAGCAATTTCGTCAAGGAAAAATGTTCCACCATCTGCAGCTTCTATCAAACCCTGCTTATCTGTACTGGCACCTGTAAAAGCACCTTTCTTATAACCAAATAATTCACTTTCAAGAAGACTATCGGGAATTGAACCGCAAAATTGAGCGAGAAATGGTTTGTCTTTTCTTCTGCTTAATTGATGAATTGCACGGGCTGCAACTTCTTTTCCTGTTCCGCTTTCTCCTGTTATCAAAACTGTTGCATCTGTTTGGGCAACTTTATGAATTAACTTTGTAAGATTTTGAATGGCAGTGCTATTGCCAACCATCTCCGGAATAATTTCAGAAGACTGAAGTTTATTTATTAATATTCTGTTTTCTTTTTCTAATTCTTCAAGCTTGATTATTCTGTCTAAAGTTAGAGATACAAGATTCGAAAAGAAGTTTAAGAAAATTAAATTCTCTTCTGTAAATTCACGACGGTCTAATGTGCTGTCTGCAATAATTACTCCCCAAACTTTGCCATCACGCATTATTGGAACACCAATCACAGATTTTATTCTATGAATTTGCACACTCTGAAATTGAGATAAATTTGGGTCACCCATCACATCGTGATACAGTAAAGGTCGTTTTTCTTTTATTACTTTTTGAAGTATTCCCGAAGAAAATTGATTTAAGTCTGTTATGCTTTCATTGGAAATTTTTCTTGCTGTTATAATTGAAAAGCTGTCTGTTGTTTCATCATATTTTACAAATAATCCTCGTTCTGCATTAATAATTTTTATTACAATATCAATTACATCTTCTATAAAAGATTCTTGATAACTTGATGAGTTCAGAAGTTGACTGAATTCAAAGAGAGCTTCAAATTCTTCTTTTGAGAGATTTTTTATGTAATTAATATTTTCTGGAATAAACTTCATGGTTAATCTCTGTTCTTATTTTACCGTAAATGTTCCAGGTTTTGAAATTGAACTATTTCCAAAATCATCTATGCAAATTACAACCCAGAAATAATCGCCTGGTGGCAGTGTTATATCACATGTTACTTCAGTTGCATCTTTTGAAATATTTTTTTTCTCCCAAACTAAAATTGGAGCTGTTTCATCTGTATAAACTTGAACAGCATATTTAAAATTGAATCCTGGAGTAAATTTTTTCCAGACAAATGTAGGACTGCTGCTTACCGCAGCTCTATTAACTGGCGAATCAATTATAATTTCCTGTGTAATTAACCTTTTAATGTTGGATGAACCAATTGTAAAAACTTTTCCTGATTTGTCTTTTGCTATGATTGTAAAATCAGTACCAATTGCATCTTCAATTGAATTTATCTTTAAATCTATTGTTCTGAAATTATTTTCATATTTGTTCGTTTCTGGATTGAAAATTAATCTCTTAGAAAAATTCAACGAATTGTTTTTAACAAAAACTGTATCAACATCATTCTCATCATCAGAAATTGTTGCCTGAATATAAAGTCTCTGAACTTGAATATCCGGATACCTGTTCTGAACAATTGTATAAATTGAAAGCTCAGTCAACCGTGGATTAGCATTCAAGAATCTATCATCTATTTGTTTAACTGGTTGATTATCAAATTGAACAAAAACAGAATCCTTATTGTAACCGTCTTTCTCAAAATAAAGCCAGCCATCATTTTGAACTACATTATCTAATTGATATTTCCCTGTTGCATCGGTCTGAGCAATCATTGATTGATTTTTCCAGTATACTTTCACATCTGGAATAACTTTGCGCGGCAGTGCTACTGTTTTAACATACCCCAAAATTGTAGCATAAGTATAACCCAAAGTTCTATCACCAATTCTTAATGAGTTCTGACCGTTCCAGCTTACATAAACTGAATCTTTTTTAAATCCATATTTTTCAAAATAAAGCCAGCCATCTTTTAAGGAAACATTTTGCAGTTTATAATAACCACTCGAATTTGTTTCGCCAAAAATATTTTGATCTTTCCATAACACTTTAACATCTTTCAAAGGATTTCTGGAAATATCATAAACAAATCCATCAAGTATACCAATCGTGTAATAAAGAATTACTTCATTGACTCTTACTGATTTTTGATTATTCCATCTGACATAAACAGAATCTTTTGCAAAGCCTTCCTTTTCAAAATAAAGCCAGCCATCTTTCATTGATATATTTTCTAATTTATAATAGCCTGATGAATTTGTTTGAACAAGTATATTTTGATTCTTCCAGAAAACTTTTACATTTGGCAAAGCTGAACGGGGAACAGCATAAACAAATCCATCAAGTGTTCCAATAGTTGGATACAGAATTACATCAGAAATATGTTTTGTTTCTTCATTGTTCCATTCAACATAAAAAGAATCTCGAGATAATCCTTCTTTTTCAAAATAAAGCCAGCCATTATTCATTGAAACATTTTCTAATTTATAATACCCATCGGAATTTGTTTCAGCAAAAACTTTTTGATTTTTCCATAATACTCTTACATTTTCAACTGGATTTTTTGGAACTGTATAAACATATCCATCAAGCTGCCCACGAATATAACTTAAAATGAATTCCTGTAAATGTTTTACCTTTTGATTATTCCATTCAACATAAATAGAATCTCGAGATAATCCTTCTTTTTCAAAAATTAACATTCCATTTTTCATTTGAATGTTTTCTATTCTAAAATAACCCTGCGAATTAGTTGACACAAAAACATTTTGATTTTTCCAGATTACCTTTACACCTATTAAACCAGAACGATTAGAAGACAATACATAACCATCGATTAGACCCAATTTATTGTTTGGATTTTGTGAATCAAGCGGATTTAATCTTGGTGCATCACAAGAAATTATACCCAGTACTGTTAGAATTATCAGTAATATTTTTTTCATTTTATATTGAATTAAAATTCAACTATAAAAATAAACTATTTGTGCAAATTTTTCGCAGTGCGAAAAATTTTTTGTGTAAATATGCTTATATTTTTTTTAATAAAATAGAATTGAATTAAAATAAACCCTGGGAATGTGATTTATAAATAGATATTTCCGGTCATATATAAAACAGCTTTGCCAGATATTTTAACACGTTCTCCCATATTTTCACAAAAGAGTTCGCCACCCCTTTTTGAAACTTGATGAGCAATTAGCTTTTTCTTATTAAGCTTTTCTGACCAATATGGCGTTAATACCGTGTGTGCTGAACCAGTAACAGGGTCTTCATCAACACCTTCATTTGGCACAAACACTCTCGATACAAAATCGACTGTTTTACTTTTTGCGGTTATTATTACACCATGTTTATGAAGTTTTCGAATTAAATTAAAGTCCGGTAAATAATTTTTTATAAAATCTTCATCATCAAAAACTATAAAAAGAAATAAACCATTTTCAAGAACTTCAATTGGTATTTTTTGAAAACATTCATTCAATTCATATGGTTGATTTGCTGTATGCGGTTTATTAGCAGGAAAATCTAAAGTTAACAGGTCACCATTTCGTTCAACAATTAAATCGCCACTTTTAGATGTGAAAATAATTTTATCTTTATCTTTCTCAATAAAATTAAACAAAACAAAACTTGAAGCAAGAGTTGCATGACCACATAATGGAACTTCGGATTGAGGCGTCATCCATCGGATGTGATATTTATCCCCCTTTTTTACAAAAAATGCTGTCTCGGATAAATTATTTTCCATGGCAATACTCTGCAGTACTTTATCATCAAGCCACTCTTCAAGTGGAATCACAGCTGCTGGATTACCAGAAAAAATTTTCCCTGTAAATGCATCAACTTGGTAAATTGGCAGAATCATTTTATCACCCTTTTTTATTAAAAAACATTTCTTCATGCAAGAATGGAATCACTGCAACTTTTAAACCTTCAACATATAGCTCTTTTCTATTCATTACTCCATTAGTAAAAAATCCTATTGCACCATTTTTCTGTTTAGTATTTTTTTGATTCATTATTTCATCCATTACTTCACCAAGTTCAATTCCATTTAATAATCTGGAAATGATTATTTTCGGCAGTTCAAAATGTGGTGAAGTTCCAAATGAAATTTTTCCTTCTTTATTTACAACACACATACAACCAAAAGCAAACCATTTGTTAAAATGATTTATTATTCCTCCTTCGATGCCAATAAAAAAATCTCCATTTAATTTTTCTTTCTCATTAATCTCCTTCAACTTAAGAGCACGATTTTGTGCCCCTAAAAATGTATCATCATTAATCGGCTGAGAAGAAACGCCTGAATCAACTTCGATTCCAATTACCTCAATATTATCAAAGTAATATGAAAATGCTTCTTTTACAGATTCAATTTTAACAGGATTTTTTGAACCTACAAGAATTATCATGTTTTAAATAAAATAATTATTTAGACAATCGAAAGCATTCGTTCGATAGGAAGTCTTGCTTTTTGTGCAATTTCTTCCGGTACTTTTACTTCATATAATTCATTCCTCAAAGAATTATACAATTTCTCCAATGTTATCATTTTCATGTATTCACACACCGCATTTTCACTTAATGGATAAAATATTGATTCTGGTTTTACTTTTCTTAATCTATGAAGAATTCCTACTTCGGTAGCAATTACAAATTCATTTGCTTTAGAATTTATAACATGTTTAATCATTCCTTCTGTAGAATAAATATGAATATTTTTACAATCAAAGTAGAGTTGAGATTTTAACATACACGAAGATGAACATCCACATTCTGGATGAATTAAAAATTCAGCATTTGGATGTTCTTTTCTTGCGTCATCAAAATTCACATCTCCAATTTTTTCATGAACATGACAAGCACCGTTCCATATCTCCATTTTTCTTCCTGTTACTGTGCTTACATATAATCCTAAGAATTTATCTGGAAGAAATAATATTTTTTTTTCTTCCGGAATTGCTTGAACAACTTTAACTGCATTTGAAGAAGTAACACAATAATCACTTTCGGCTTTTACCTCTGCAGTTGTATTGACATAAGATACAACAACATAATCTGGATGTTCTTCTTTCCACTTTCTAAGTTGTTCTGCATTAATTGTAGAAGCAAGTGAACATCCTGCTTGTAAATCTGGGATTAAAACTTTTTTATCTGGAGAAATGATTGAAGCTGTCTCTGCCATAAAATGAACGCCGCAGAAAATAATTATATCTGCATTTGTCTTTGCTGCTTGCTGAGATAAACCAAGTGAATCGCCAACAAAATCTGCTAAATCTTGTATTTCAGGAATTTGATAATTATGTGCAAGTATAACAGCGTTTTTTTCTTTTCTTAATTTATTTATTTCATTTATTAAATCGTTCATCTTTGTTCTCCTAATTCTGCATTAAATTTTTGTATTTTCATGCTGATATCAAGTGCTTTGACCGAATGAGTTAGAACTCCAGCAGAAATAAAATCAACTCCCGTTAATGCAATCTTTCTAACATTCTGAAGTGTTACATTTCCGGAGGCTTCAACTTTTGCTTTCCCATCAATTAATTTTACTGCTTGTTCCATTAATTTTAAAGACATATTATCAAGCATAATAATATCAACTTTATTTGATAATGCTTCTTTGACCTCATCAAGATTTGTAGTCTCCACTTCAATCCTCACTTTTTTCTTTAGCTTTTTTCTTATCAATTGAACAGCTTTTGTAATACTTCCCGCAGCTTTGATATGATTATCTTTAATTAACACCATATCGTAAAGTCCAAAACGATGATTTGTTCCTCCTCCAACTTTAACAGAATATTTGTCAAGCATTCTCAAGCAAGGAACTGTCTTGCGCGTATCAAGAATCTTTGTATTTAATCCTTCAAGTTGAGCCACAAATTTTGATGTAAAAGTAGCAATACCACTCATTCTTTGTAAAAAATTTAATGCAGTTCGTTCACCTGTTAATAGAGCTCTAAGAGAGCCTTTTACTTCTGCAATTTTAGTCCCCTTAGATACTTTATCGCCTTCTTTAATAAATTTTCTAAAAGTAATTTTATTATTCAGTCTTTTGAACACCTCATTTGCTACATTCAATCCTGCAATTACTCCATCTTCTTTTACAAAGATTTCTGCAATTCCTTTTTGAAAATCAGGTATAATCAAATTGGTTGTTATATCCCCGCTTCCGATATCTTCTTTTAGAGCTAAATTGATTATTTGAATTAATTCTTTCTTATTCATTTTTTTTCAAAAAAATTTTTGTGGTTATGATATGGGAAGTAATATAGGTTCTTTTCCTTTTTCCTGAACAATTAATTTTCTAAAATTTTCATTTTCTTCTGGAAAATCTTTTCTTCTGTGACATCCTCTGCTTTCTTCTCGTATTAATGCGGCTTTTGTAATCATTTTTGCTACATTAATCAGACTTATGATTCTTCCTGCAAAGTATTCATTTTCATCTAAAGAGATTTTTTCTGTTAAATTATTAATTTGATTGAGAGCTTCAAGCAAAGAATCTTTTGTCCTCAGAATTCCAACATTGTCCCACAGAAGTTTTGCAATAATGTTTTTTGTTTCAAGAAAATTTTGTTTGTTTTTATTATCTACATAAAATTTTATGTCATTAAATTCATCGATCTCGTTGCTCTCATCTTTCAAATATTTTAATGAATGTTCTATTGCTCTTTTAGAAAAGACAAGACATTCGAGCAAAGAATTACTTGCAAGTCGATTTGCTCCATGAACCCCCGTAGAAGCAACTTCGCCAACTGCATAAAGTCGTTTAATATTTGTTTCTGCATTTAATCCGGTTTTAATACCTCCAACCATATAATGAGCTGCAGGTGTTACAGGAACAAGGTCTTTAGTTATGTCAATTCCATATTTTAGTGCTTCTTTGTAAATATTAGAAAATCTTTTTTTGATTTTATTCTCATCTAGATGACTTAGTTTTAAGAATACATTCGGCTTGCCAGTTTTTTTTAATTCTATGAAAATTGCTTCTGATACAAGGTCTCTTGTTGCAAGCTCTGTCAAGTGTTCATCTTGCAAAAATCTCTTTCCATCATAATTCAAAAGCAAAGCTCCTTCTCCTCGTACTGCTTCGCTAATAAGAAATGTTTCATCCGTCCCTGTATAAAATGATGTGGGATGAAATTGAATAAACTCCATGCTTTCTACTTTTACTCCAATATCGTAAGCAAGCCACAAACCTTCGCCTACGGTTGTGTGTGGATTTGTCGAATTCGAAAAAATTGCGGAAGCTCCTCCTGTTGCAAGAATAATAACTTTTCCAGTAATTAAAAAATTTTCATTATTGTAGTGGTTAAAAGCATATGCCCCAGTGCATTCATTATTTTTCGAAATTAATTTATAAATCAATGTGTTTTCGAATATTTTTATTTTTTCGTTGTCATAGATAAACTTAAGAATAAAGTTTACTACTTCTTTTCCTGTGGCATCACCTCCTGCATGTAATACACGATTTCTTGAATGACCTCCTTCGAGTCCCAATGATATCTTGCCATTCTCTTTGTCGAACTGCATTCCGAGTTCGATTAGTTCTTTGACTCTGTCCAATCCTTCATTCACAAGAATCTTTACTGCTTCTTTATTGCATAAACCTCTTCCAGCTTTAATTGTATCTTCATAGTGCAATTGAGGAGAATCATCATTTCCTATTGCAGCTGCTATTCCTCCCTGTGCTAAATAAGAATTACTTATTTCAATAGTTGTTTTTGTTATTAATGCAACAGTACCATACTTAGATGCCTGGTATGCAGAATACAGACCAGCCAATCCTGCCCCTATAATTACAAAATCATAATTAACATAATTCATTGAAAAAAATTTTTTGTTTTTCAAAAGATAGAAAATTTATATGAAAAAATTTTTCTAGAATCTTTTTCAATTGTTAATCATCTTATGCTTACAAAAAAATTTCGGGTGAACAAAAAATGCTTAGAACAAATTTACATCATATTTTATCTGAAGAAGAATACCATAAAATTCTTAAAGAAAATGAAAATGTAATGATTTGTTGTGGAAGAATGGGACCAATGTGCATTCCTGTTTATCAAGCTATGCAAGAGCTTGAAAATGAATATCAACATGTTAAATTTTTTGACATGGAATTCGATATTCCTGCTGCACGTGTCATCAGAAATCTTCCCGAATGCAAAGGCTTTGCCGGCTTACCATTTACTGTCTACTATAAAAATGGTAAGGTTGTAAAAGCAACAAGCAGCATTCAAACAAAAGAAGAAATTATGAAAATACTTAACGACTTTTTTGGGACTGAAAAAAATAATAGTTAATTGAGGTTGATTTATATAAAAGAATATTTATTAAATTCAATATTATTCTTTCCATATAAAATCGAACAAAAGATAAGATGCTGTTAACATAATTACATCATAACAAACAAGAACTAAAATCTCAACCATTGATGAAGAAATGGAATTACCATCCATCGAAAATTTTGTGATTTCAAGAAGAATGAGAATTAATGGAAGCAAAATTGGAAAAGATAAAACCGGGTAAAGTGTTCCCTTTGAAGATGCTTTTGATATTATAGCTGCTATGATTGTAGATGAAATTGCTATTCCAATATTTCCAAGAACAAATGCAACTATGAATAACAAAAAATTTTTTATTATGAATGATTCAAACAAAAGCAAAAACAAAATAGTAATTGCAAAGTTCATTAAAAAAACAAGAACAAGATTAAAAATTAACTTCCCGGAAAAAATTGTTGATGGTGATGCAATCAAATGAAGAGTCATTGTAGTACCACGCTCTTCTTCGGAAACAAATACTCTTGATAAACCCGACATTGCAGAAAAAAATATTACAACCCAGAGGAGTCCCCCTGTTAAATATTCTGTTATTTTTTCACTACCGATAGAAAACATTATTACACTAATTGTCACCAGAATAAACATCGACAATGCATTAATTGCATAACGCGTTCTTAGTTCCGATTCCCAATCTTTTTTGAATAAATAATATGATTTCATAAACATTTTCTATTTTGATTCTGATATCAAAAAATAATTTTAATTTATGAATGTTTCTTGAAAAAAATTTGAAAAATATTTTTTATGTAACTCATATTAAGAGCACAATAATAGAATTATCTTTTTTATATATTTGACTATGAAAAAGCAAAAACTAATGAAAAAAATTAATCCCGATTCAACAATAAAATTTTTTGTTTCTGTCATTGGATTATTCGTCATTTTTTTTATTCTTAAAGAATTACGCCATATTTTCATCCCTTTTGTAATTGCCTACATTTTGTTTTTTGTTTACGAACCAATGAACAATTTTCTTAAAGTAAGAAGAATTCCTTTGAGTATTATCATTTTCATAGATATAATAATCACGATAGGACTTTTTGCTGGAATTACACAAATTATCCTAACTTCATTTTTACAGTTTGGTGAAAACCTTTCTGTTTATACAGAAAAATTAAGCCACATAATAAGAAATGCATCAAGGTCGATTGGAATTAGAGACCCACTTTTTACAAATTTTACAATAAGCAGATTTTTCAAATCATTGAATTATGGAGATATTGCAAGCGGTATTTTTTCTTCCACAATTGATGTCTTTACAAATCTATTTCTAATTCTTTTCTTCTTCATTTTTATAAGCAGCGGTCATGATAAAATTGTAGAAGCAATACGACTTCGTTATGTTGAGAAAAATGTAAAATCAACAATTAAAAAATTGAGAAGGGAATTAAAACAAAAACAAGAACTTTTAGATGAAAATGATAAATCTATCGACGAACAGCTTGCTACATTAACAATTCAAAGAGAAATGAAGCTGCGCAAAACTTTTAAAGATATTACAGAACAAATTCAAAAATATATAATCACCAAATTTCTAATCAGCCTTACACTTGGTTTTTTGATAGGTATTATATTATGGCTTTATGGAGTTGAGTTCTACATTGTATGGGCTACAATAGCAGTGTTGTTGAATTTCATTCCCAATATTGGTTCGGTTATTGGTGTTGCCTTACCTGCATTGATGACGCTCATTCAGTATGAATCTGTTGGATACGCACTTCTTGTAACTGCAACAATTATAGTTGTTCAAAATATTATAGGAAACATTATTGAGCCTCAAATATTTGGAAATAAACTTGGCTTAAATCCACTTATAATTCTTTTTTCTTTAATGGTTTGGGGTTATCTATGGGGAATTGTAGGAATGTTTTTGTCTGTGCCACTTACTGCAGTATTAAAAATTATTATTTCAAACTCATCATCAAAAAACATGCGCTTTATAACAAATCTAATGAGTAACTAATTCTTATAAACTTTTCTTTCATTATCTTTGTATTTATAAATAAAAAATTTCTGTTAATGAAAATTGCTTTTGCTTCAAGTGAAGTTTATCCTTATGCCAAAACCGGTGGCCTTGCAGATGTTTCAGGTTCTCTTCCTCTCGAACTTTCAAAATTAGGTCACGAAGTTAAAGTTTTTATGCCAAAGTATAATACATTTGGCGAAGTTGAACACGGTTTGTCTTATAGATGGGATATTGGTGAAATTCCTATTCGTGTTGCAGGCAAAGTTCATTCGGTTCATGTTCATACAGCAAAACTGCCTAACTCGAATCCTTCAGAGACATCTAATGTGGAAGTATATTTTGTTGATTGTCCTCATTACTATCACCGTTTTCGCATTTATACAAATGATTATGATGAAGATGAGAGATTTATTCTTTTTTCTAAAGGTGTAATTGAAATATTGCAGCGGCTTCAATGGGCACCAGATGTTATTCATTGCAATGACTGGCAGACTGCATTAATTCCAATTCTTATTAGAGAAAACTATGGATGGGATAAATTATTCGAAAAAACTGCAACTGTATTTACTATTCACAATATTGCATATCAAGGAAGATTTGCTAAAGATACATTTGCAAAAGCAGAAATTAAACACGAACATTATCTCTTTGGCGGAATAGGTGAATATTATGGTGATGTAAATTTTTTGAAAACAGCTATTTTCACAGCAGATGTATTAAATACTGTAAGCGAAACTTATGCTAAAGAACTTCTTACCCCCGAATATGGTGAAGGCATGCATGAATATTTACAAATAAGAAAAGATGATTTTTACGGAATCTTAAATGGTGTTGATTATAACATCTGGAATCCCGAAACAGATAAATTTATTCCATATAATTATTCAATAAATGATTTATCAGGCAAAATAAAAAACAAAAAATTTCTTCTTGAACATATTAACTTTTCATTTAATGAAAGTATTCCCTTGATTGCTATGATTTCTCGATTTGTTTCTCAAAAAGGGTTCGATATTTTAGCTTATGTAATTAATGAACT
>JARYLX010000062.1 GCA_029907415.1 Melioribacter sp. | reverse complement strand
GTATTAACTATTAATAATGGAGTTTCGTTATACTTAAAGAAAAAATCATTATAAGCTTCTGAAAGTTCTGCAAGATAAGCTCTTGTTAGATTTTTCTCGAATGTCCTTGCACGATGTTTTATATTCTGCATCAGTCTATCAATACTTGATTGCAGATAAATTACTAAATCAGGTTTTGGAATATTACGAGTAAGTAAAGGGAAAAGAGTATCATAAAGTTTTAGTTCTTCACCTGTAAGATTCAGGTAAGCAAATATTCTATCCTTATCAAATATATAATCAGAAACAATATAGTTATTAAACAAGTCAGGTTGGGTTAACTTTTGAAGTTGTTGATAACGACTAATCAGAAAGAATATTTGAGTTTGGAAAGCATACTTGCGTCTGTTTTCATAAAATTTTTCTAGAAAAGGATTTTCTTGAAATTCTTCAAGAATAAGATTGGCGCGTAATTTTTCTGAAAGTTTCATTGCTAAACTTGTTTTGCCTGCGCCAATAACACCTTCGATTGCGATATATCTAAGTTCTTTCACAGTATTAATTAAATTAGTGAGTAATCTAATTTACCTATTATATATTTTTCAATGTTCGATAAGTCTAATTCCCGCATTTTTTTCTTTTGACCTGGTGGAATAAAATCCGGAGCTATTTCAATTAACGGGATCAATGCAAAATCTCTTTTAAATACTTCGGGATGAGGAATTATTAAATCTTCTGTTTCATAAATTAAAGTATTAAGGAAGAGAATATCAATATCAATTTCTCTTGGCCCCCATTTTTCAAATGATTCTTTTCTACCAAGTTCTTTTTCAATATTCTTCAAAAAATTATACAATCCAATTACTCCAAGACCTGTATCAATTTCAATTACTGCATTATAAAAATTTTCTTGATTTGGATTTCCATAAGGTTTAGATTCATAAATTGATGATGCAGCAAGAACTTTGCAGCTCTCAAATCCGTGTATTTTTTTTACAGCTGCACGAAGAAAATATAAACGGTCCCCTTTATTAGAACCTAAACCAAGAAAAATATTATTCACCATTTTCTTTTACTACCTCCGCTTCTACATAATCCAGAACTCCGCCAACAGGCACATTGTGTTTGCGGACTCTTACAGCAATTTTTTGTATTGCAGGATATTTTTTTAGAAGTTCATTTGCTATAGTAGTTGCAAGAGTTTCAATTAAATAAAGTTTCTTATGGTGAACTATTTCTTTGATAAATTTATAAACTTCATCGTAATTAATTGTAAGCTTAAGGTCATCTTTCTCTGCTGCTTTTGAGAAATCTGTATAAATATCTACATCGGCTTCAAATCTACCGCCAATATTTTGCTCCTCTTTTAATGCTCCATGATATGCATAAAAACTTGCATTTTTTATTTTGATAATATTTATCATACTCTTATAATCTTTTTGCTTCAAAATATTTTATTAACCCTTTAAAATTAGCAAATAAAATCCCTATTAGCACTAATGAACTTCCAAAAATTGTATAACTTGATAATGATTCATCTAAAATTAGCCAGCCAAGTATTACTGCAACAATTGGTGTTATGAAAGAAGATAATGATAATAAAACAATATTAATCCTCTTAAGAAGCCAGTAGTAAATTGTAAAAGTAATAACTGTCCCGAAGAATGAAAGAAAAAGAATCGAGCCAATTGCTTTATAATCAAATTTCCAAAAAGAAGTATTTTCAAAAAGAATTGCAGCCATAATCATTATTAATCCAGAAAATAATAAAGGCAAAAAATTCATTGAAAGTGGATTTAAATGTTCTCCATATTTTTTAATAATAACTGCAATTGAAGCCTGCATAAATGCACTAAGCAATACTGCTAGTGTTCCCCAAAAATAATCCGATAATTGAAAACTTAAATTTTCTGAAAATATGATAACTATTCCTGTAAAACCTAAGAATACACCGGATAATTGATTGAATGTTACTTTATAATTATCAAAAGCAAGTAAAGAAAAAATTATTACACCAAAAGGAAGCATTGCAAATAAAATTGAAGCTAAACCTGAAGGGATAAATTGTTCTGCCCAATAAACTAATCCAAAAGGAATTGTAAAAGAAAATAATGCAAGAATAAAGTATAATTTTATAGATAATGAATCTTTTTGCAGTTCAATTTTATTTAATTTCATAAGAATGTAAATGAAAAGAGAAGCTAAAACAAATCTTATTCCTGCTGAAAAAATTGGAGTTAAGGAATCCAATCCAATTCGAATTGCAAGCCAAGTCGAACCCCAGATTAAACAAATTAAAACGTAACCAGATATTATTTTAAAATTTTCCGAAGTCATTAAATTTCCCTCATAGCTATTATTCCCAAAGCACGACCAGAAAATTTACCATCCCGCCTGTAGGAATGAAGCAAATCTTTTTCTTCAAAAGAACATAGTTCTGAAATCTCAATTTGTTCTGCAGGAATTCCATTTTCAAGAAGAATATCTTGATTTGCTTTTTTTATGTCGAGAAAAATTCTGCCATTAATTTTTTTTAAATACTTTGAATCGAATAATGAAGCCACATCTTCTTTAACTTCATAATTTTTTTGTGAAATTGAGGGGGCAATGTATGCAAATAAATTTTTTGGTTCAGAATGAAAATGCTCAAACATTAAATGAAGTGTCTTTTCAAGAATTTTTTTATGAGTTCCTTTCCAGCCTGAATGCACAGCTGCAATAATTTTATTTTTGGGGTCATAGATAAAAATAGCAGCACAATCTGCCGAAGAAATTGCTAAACCAATTCCTGAAACATGAGTTATTAGAGCATCACTAATCCCTGTGTATCCTGGTTTATCTACAATCTTAACTATATCGCTATGAATCTGCTTTTGATAAGCAATGCTAAAAGAATTTAATCCAAGTTCTTTAAAAAATTCTTTTCTATTTTTTTCTACAATTTCTTTTTTATCACCAACAGAATAAGACATGTTAAAATAATAAGGTTCTTTTCTGTTGAGTCCTACTTTAGTAGAAAATCCATAAATAATTTCTGGAAATTTTTTAAATAAATAACTCTGAATTATTTTCATCATTTCAAAAACAGAAGCATGTATAATTCATTAAATTATTTTTAAACATTGTTCAAGGTCATAAATTATATCATCAGGATTTTCAAGGCCGATTGCAAGTCTAATTCCACCAGCATCAATTCCTCTATCTGCAAGTTCTTCAGGTGGAACAACAGAATGAGTCATCGAAGCTGGATGTTCAAGCAAAGTTCGAGTATGACCAAGACTAACAGCAAGGGTCATTGTATAAGCATGTTCAGCAGCATAGTCCATAAATTTTCTTCCATTTTCTTTACTTTCCGCCGGGCTATTACCTTTTATTACAAAGTAAATTAAACTACCTGGAGCAAAATTTCCGTTGAAATCTCGCATCTGTTTTCTTGCGGTTTCATAAAATTTAAAATCGGGCAAACCAGGATAATTTACAAATTCAACTTTAGGATGAGAACTTAGGTACTCTGCTATTTTTATTGCTGAGTTTATTTGTTGTTTTAATCGAATTGGCAAAGTAGGCAAACCATAAGTCAGAATTGACCATGCACTTTTAGGATTAAGAACACCACCAAAATCTTTTCTATAAAGTTGGAGTATGTCTTGATATTTCTTTTTCCCGATTACAATTCCACCCATATCGGTTCCAAAACCACCAATACCTTTTGTAAGAGAATGAACTACAAAGTCAGCTCCAAGTTCAAGTGGTCTCTGACAGAATGGAGTTGCAAAAGTGTTGTCAATAACTATTTGAATTTTGTTCTCTTCGTTTCTTGTTTTGTTTATTTCATCAACAACTTTTCTAATTTCCTGAATATCAATTATCTGAAGATTTGGATTAGCTGGGGTTTCAAAATATACCACTTTAGTTTTTTCTGTTACATAATTGAACAGGTTTTGTGAATTAGTTAAATCAATTGGTGTCCATTTAATATTGTATCTTGGATACCAATTAGTTAATAACGAAAGAGTACAGCCATAAAGTGTATTATGAGTAATTATTTCATCACCAGATTTTGTAAGAATACCAAGTGCTGCTGAAATAGCACCCATACCACTTGCAAAACTAACTGCCATTTCTCCTTTTTCAACATAAGCTAAATTTTCTTCGAGCATGTCTTTGTTAGGTTCACCGAGTCTATCATAAATGAATATTGGAGCTTTTTCACCAAACTCTTGAGTGTGTGCAAATCTCATGAATCCTTCTGCACCTCTTTCAACAGAATCCAGTCGAAATGTTGTTGAAGATGAAATTGGAGCCGTTACATGATGTGAATAATCCCATTTATCGGTAATATACTTTCCATAAATTAAATGGGTATCCATTGAATATTTTGATTCGTCATACTTATTGTTTTTGGCATTATTAGCCATAATAGCCTCCGATTTTTCTGACGAAAATTAAAGAAAAGAAAAATGGAAAACTATCGAATGATTATAAATCTTTTCGGGGAGAAACAATCAAATCAAATTATTTTCTCTAAGCCAATCATCATTATAAATAGTAGAAAAATATTTATATCCGCTGTCATTTATAATAGTAACAATATTGGCTTCTCTATCAATTTCTTTAGCAAGTTTAACAGCACCCCAAATGTTTGCCCCTGATGAACCTCCTGCAATAATTCCTTCTTCGTATGCTAATTTTTTTGTCCAGCCAAATGCTTTTTTATCATCTACTTGATACATATCATCAAGAATATCAAGTTGTGCTGTTTTAATTAAAAATTCATCTCCCATTCCTTCAATTAAATATTTTGAAGGTTTGATAAGTCTTTTGTTTTTAAAGTATTCATAAAATATTGAACCTACAGGGTCAATGCCAATAACTTTTATTTCAGGATTTTTCTCTTTTAAAAATTTTCCTGCTCCAGTAATTGTTCCACCGGTTCCTATTGCCCCAATTAAATAATCAACTCTGCCTTTCATTTGTTCCCATATTTCCGGGCCGGTTGTCATATAGTGAGCTTCGTTGTTATCTAAATTATTATGCTGGTCAATGTAGTAAAGTGAAGGGTCGTTCTTTGCTAAATTATATGCATAATTGTTATAAGATTCAGGATGTTCTGGAGGAAGAGAAGCATCTACTTTAATTACATCAACTCCAAGTATTTCAAGCATTTTAATTTTTTCTTTGCTTGTTGTATCCCGTATTACAATTTTCAATTTGTATCCTTTTTGTCTGCAAACAATAGCTAAACCCATTGCAGTATTGCCAGAAGAATTTTCAATTATTGTGTCACCCGGCTTTAACTTTCCTTCTCTTTCTGCTTTTTCAATCATGTATTTTGCAATTCTATCCTTTAAACTTCCACCAGGATTCATGAACTCAAGTTTTGCGTAAATCTTTGCTTTCAAACCTTTTGATATATTGCCTAATTTAACAATTGGAGTTCTTCCAATGGCTTCAAGAATATTATCATAACAAAAATTTCTCATCTTTTCTCCACATTTACTGCAATAAATTTTTTTCAAAAATGGATTTTAAAGTAAAGAATAGCCTCTCAAAAATTCTTCCGCTGTCATTCTTTTTCTGCCTTCCGCTTGTAATTCCAATATTTGAATTGTTCCATTATTTGTGCCTATAAATATTTCTTTTTTTGTTTGAAGAATTTTTGATGGTTCTAAAATTATGTTCTCTACTATTTGAGTTTTATATACTTTATAAATTTTCCCCTGATGTTCAAAAAATGCACATGGGTGAGGTGATAATCCTCTTACAAGATTATGAATTTCTCTTGCACTTTTCGACCAATCAATTCTGCATAGTTCTTTTGTAATTTTTGGAGCAGGTGATGCTAAAGAATCATCTTGTTTGATTAATTGATAATTTCCCGAATTTATTAATTCAACCGTCTTTAAAACTACATCAGCCCCTAAATTCATCAATTTATCATGAAGACTACCAAAATTATCTTCATCTTCAATTTTAATTTTCTCTTGAAGAATAATATTGCCTGTATCTACACTTTCTTCAAGAAAAAAAGTTGTTACACCTGTTTCCTTCTCTCCATTAATTAATGCCCATTGAATTGGTGCAGCTCCTCTGTATTTGGGCAACAAAGATGCATGAAGATTAAATGAACCTTTAGATGGAATTGTAAATACTTCTCTTGGAAGGATTCTAAAAGCAACAACAACAAATAAATCTGCATTAATTTCTTTAAGCTGCTTAATAAAACTATCTTCTTTCAACGAAAGTGGAGTCAAAACTTTTAAACCTTTTGACAGCGCAAATTCTTTTACAGGGGTTGGTAAAATTTTTTTCCCTCTTCCTCGTTCTTTATCCGGTGCTGATACAACTAATTCAACTGAATAATTGCTGTTTAATAATTTTTCTAAAGAAGGAATTGCAAATTCAGGAGACCCCATAAAAACAATTTTCAAATCACGCTCCTTATAAATAATACTTAATCTTCAACAATAGGATAATCAATTTTAATTTCCTTTCTTTTAATCTTGTTCAATTCTTCCTGCAGCTTTTTCTTAATTTCTGAATCAACTCTATCAGGAATTAATTTCCCAATTAAATGGTCATATTCATGAAGAATTACTCTAGCGAACAAATCATCGGCTTCAATTTCAACTTCATTTTCGTCAGTATCAATAAACTTAACTTTAATTTGTCTTGGTCGCTCCACTTCTGCTCTTAAGCCGGGAAGACTTAAACAACCTTCTTCTAGGATTTCAGTTTCTTCTGATTTTAAAATTATTTCAGGATTAATCATTACGACTGGCTTGAACTTTTCATAACCATCAACACCTTTTAAATCAATTACAAAAAGTGATTCAGTGAATCCTACTTGATTTGCTGCAAGACCAATTCCATTAGCATTCCGCATTGTATCAAACATATCTTTAATTTTTTTTATTAAATCATCAGAAATTGATTTTACAGGTTTAGTTTTTTGCTTTAAAATTTTATTGCCATATATAGTTATTGGTAATATTGCCATATTATAATTCTTCCTTTTCTTCTGTTTGAATAACTCCTGCTGCAAGGTCCTTAAATAAAATAACCTCGCTTGAGCAAAATAACATCCTAATTAACAATCGAAAGATAATTAACATTTGTTGAAGAATAAAGGAACCGATTAAAAAGTAATAAGGTGTTCGAGGAATTTCTATTACAAGAAGATTATAAACTATTGAACCCAGCGCTCCAAGAAATGCAATAAATAAAAACACAAGAAATACTAAAGAAAAATTGTCTTGAATAAATTTTGTTGCATAAATAATTTCTTGAATTACTTTGGTTTTATCCTTTAATGCAAGTGAAACTTTAGAGTAATCTGAAATTAGTGTAATTATTCCAATTAAGAACAGTAAAAATGTATATCTTAAAAAGCGTATCAAAAATTCAGTTTTTACAAATTCAGTATTTCTAAAAACAATAGTAATTAAATCGCCAATAAGGTCATTCAATAAAAAAGCTACAGAATAAAAAATTAAGGATATTAAGAGAACTTTAAAAAATCTGAAGAAATATTTTACTCCACCATAAAAGAAATCTACATAATGATTTTTACTGAATTGATTGAATACAGATATTAAACCCCCAAGATAAAATGTTTGAATAATTGTATAAATTCCTGCAACTGTAAAAATTGCCCATGGAATCTGGTCAAGTGATATTTCATATAAATTTCTAAATTGCAGATACCAGAAGTAATCAAATCCTGAACTGAGTTTATCACTCATCAATGAATTTTTAAGGTCGTTTAAAAGCAAATTATAGATTGGCACACTAAGAACAATTGCGAATGCTGTGTTTGTCAACCAGAACAAAATTACAAATTTAATATTATAGCTTACTGCTCTTATTGAGTCTATTAATATTTCATTAATATTTTTAATCATCCAATACTTCCAATCATCATTAACGCATTTTGAACCCAGAAGAACCATCTGAGTGCAATAGAAATTGAAGCCCAATATCTTGGCTCTAATGTAAGAGAATTATTTGCAAAGTTTATATCAAGAAGATTTTTTCTGTGCGGGTCAATTTCTGCAGCAATAACTTTATCATTTGTGACAAACTCAAAAATTTTCCATCTTTCCCTGCCATCCCACTTTTGATATAAAGTATCTTTTTCTGTATAAAGTGCTATATCATTTTTAAAAATGCCATCGTACAATCTTTCTGCTAAAACACGATAAACATTCGATGCAACTTTTTTAATTGAAGTAATTCGATAATCAAATACTTTTGAGTTATAAAAAAAATTATCCCAGAACCATGACATATCTTCACTGCTACTATTATTGACTTCTCTTATAAAGTCTTCTGAAGTTGGATGTTTGTATTTATATTTTTCAAAATAATCACGCAGAATTTTCATCATTTTATCTAAACCAAGATATCTCTCGAGTGATAACAACATTAATTCAGGCTTATCATAAGAATTTACTATGTAAGAAAGTCTGGAAGGCAATTTGTAAGAAGTATCTGCTATAGAACCAATGATAAGATTTTTATAATAATCTTTCGCACTGTTAACACCTTCAACTATTGGAATATCTGCAATTGTATAAATTAAAGGTATATCATTAAAAGAAAGGAAATTTATTCCAAACACCGGCAGATAAGTAAGAATTCTGAAATTTTCTAAAATCTTTGGATAATACTTATACATTATCTTTGTAGATAAATAAGAGGCAAAACCTTCATCAAGCCAGGCTTCATAAACTTCGTTATTTGCAATAATACCATAAAAATATTGATGAGCAAATTCATGAGCTGTGAGATATTCAGGTGAACCTGTTGCTTCTGGAGAAAATAAATTTACATGAACTGTAAATAAAGTTGGATATTCCATTCCACCCGAAGCACTAGAATTCGGAACATCTACTAGTGAAATATTTTGATAAGGATATAGTCCAATATAAGTCTCAAAATATTCCAGACAATTTTTTACACACTTAATATATCGTTTTGAATATTTCTCATTTTCAGGTTGAATGTAAGCATTAATAAAAATTGGTGAACCATCTTTTCTTTTATAAATATCTTTTTTCAAAATAATTTCATCCGAAGCCATCCATGCAAAATCATGAACTCCAACTTGAGTAATTTTATACAAAGCAAATTTTTCATCGATTAATTTTTCTCTGCAAACTCCTGTAGAAGCCACAATGTAATTCTTTGGCACTTTTATATTTACATTATATTCTCCGAAGTCAGAATAAAAATTTAGATATGGATGATATTGACTGCATACCCATTTGCCATTTTCATATACCCCAACTTTTGGAAACCATTGAGAAACAAAATAAAAATTTCTTCCTGCAGCTCTGCCAAGTCTTTTAACCGAAACAGGAATTGTCATTGAATATTCGAAATAAATTTTTACAGAATCATCTGGCTGAACACTTTTATCAAGAATTACTTTAGCAACTGTGCTGTCAAAAGGATTTAAAATTTCGGGCTGGAAAAAAATTAACTCTGATTGCTTACCGTCAATATGAAAATTCTTAATCTTAATTTCTGTTTGATTTTCTTTTTCAAGTTTAAATGCAGCAGCAAATAATGTTTTGTTGTTTTTATAAGCATTCGCATAAAAATGAAAATGGATTTCTTTTGCAGGAAAGTTTGTTTTGTTTATCCAAATAATTTCTTCTTTTGCATTTATTAAATTTTGAGAAGGGATTAATTCTACATCAATATTATAATTTGCAATGTTCTGAACCTTATCATATTCTGATTTCAGAATACCTTTGAAATAAACAGAAGTATTCTGAACATCAAATTTCTGGTAGGAATCAAAATTATTTTCATAAAAATAGATAATACCAGAAAATAAGATTAAAAAAATCAGAATAAATATTTTTTTCATACATTAGAAACATAAGAACATAAGATATTTAATTCAATTTTATAAATAAAAAAGCTGCTCAAAATTTATCAGCAAAATCAGCAGTAAATTTTGGGCAGCTTTTAATTGAGAAATTACTTTATTTCTATTGTTTTTGGTTTTACACGTTCATGTTTGGGCAAACGAACTTCAAGAACACCGTTCTCAAGTCTTGCATCGATTTTTGATTCATCAATGCTATCTGAAATTTTGAATCTGCGGTAGAAGTTTCCAATTTCAGTTTCTTTGAGAACATATTTGCGATTTACAGCTTCGTCATAATCAATTCTGCCCATTATGACGAGATGACCGTCTTCAAGTTTAATCTTGAGATTTTCTTTTTTAACTCCTGGGATGTAAGCATTTAAGAAAAATTCATCATCGGTTTCATAAATATCAACAAGAGGAGCAACCCAGGATTCATTTTCTAATGCTTCTTCCCAGCTTTTCTGTGTTTTAACTTCTTGCATTTCTTTTACTTCTGCCATATGCACCTCCTTTTTAATTTTTCAAACTTATTTTTCAAATTAAGTTAAATTTATTTTCAATTTACTTTTTGTCATCATCAACAACTTCATAGGAAGCATCCTGAACATCTTTATCATCCTTTCCAGTGCCATCAGATTTAGCTTGTGAACCAGTATTAGCTTGAGAATATGCTCCCTGTTGTGCATAAAGCTGCTGAGCAATTTCATTCCATACTTTTGTCAAAGCATCAGCAGAATTTTTAATTCTATCAGTATCGTTAGTCTTGAGAGCATCTTCAACTTTCTGGATTTCACTTTCAAGTCTGCTTCGTTGTTCAGATGTTAGTTTATCTTTCAATTCTTGAATTTGCTTTTTAGTCTGGAAAACAAGATTATCAGCATTATTTCTTATTTCAACTGCTTCTTTTTTTCTCTTATCTTCAGCAGCATGTTCTTTAGCTTCCTGCTTCATTCTTTCAATTTCTTCTTTTGTCAAACCACTTGAAGAAGTAATTCTAATGCTCTGTTCTCTATTAGTAGCTTTATCTTTTGCAGAAACATGAAGAATTCCATTAGCATCAATATCAAATGTAACTTCTATTTGAGGCACACCACGTGGAGCAGGAGGTATACCATCCAGATGGAATCTTCCAAGTGTTCTATTATCTGCTGCCATTGGTCTTTCACCCTGAAGAACATGAATTTCAACAGATGGCTGATTATCAGCAGCAGTCGAGAAAATTTCACTTTTTCGAGTTGGAATTGTTGTATTAGCTGGAATCAAAACTGTCATTACACCACCTAAGGTTTCAATACCTAATGACAAAGGTGTAACATCAAGCAACAGGACATCTTTTACATCACCAGCCAAAACTCCACCTTGAATAGCAGCTCCAACTGCTACTACTTCATCAGGATTAACTCCTTTGTGAGGTTCTTTTCCAAATATTTTCCTTACTACTTCCTGGACTTTAGGTACACGAGTAGAACCACCTACTAGAATAACCTCATCAATCTGTGAAGGAGTTACCCCTGCATCTTTCATAGCTTTTTCACATGGAGGAATTGTTCTTTGAATTAAATCATCTATTAATTGTTCAAACTTTGCTCTCGTAATTGTTATATTTAAATGTTTTGGACCATCTTGAGTAGCAGTTATAAATGGCAAATTAACATCTGTCTGCATTGAAGAAGATAATTCAATCTTAGCTTTTTCTGCAGCTTCTTTTAATCTTTGAAGAGCCATCGGGTCTTTTCTTAAATCAATACCTTCCTGTTTCTGGAATTCATCAGCAAGATAATCAATTAATCTCTGGTCGAAATCATCACCACCTAAGTGGGTATCACCATTTGTTGATTTAACTTCAAAAACTCCTTCTCCAATCTGAAGAATAGAGATATCAAAAGTTCCACCACCTAAATCATAAACAGCAACAATCTGGTCTTTGTGTTTTTTATCAAGACCATAAGCAAGAGCAGCAGCAGTAGGTTCATTTATAATTCTTCGTACATTTAAACCAGCAATTTCTCCAGCATCTTTTGTAGCTTGCCGTTGAGCATCATTAAAATATGCTGGAACAGTAATAACAGCTTCTGTAACTTCGTGTCCAAGATAATCTTCAGCAGTCTTTTTCATTTTTTGTAATATCATCGCAGAGATTTCCGGCGGCGAATATAATCTATCTCCAATCTTAACTCTTGCAGAGCCATTTTCAGCAGCAACAACTTCATAAGGTACTTCTTTAGTTTCTTCATCTACCTCATCAAGTCTTCTACCCATAAATCTTTTAATGGAGAAGACTGTATTCTTTGGATTAGTTATTGCCTGACGTTTTGCAGGCTGACCTACAAGTATTTCTCCTGTTTTCGTAAAAGCAACAACAGATGGAGTTGTTCTTCCACCTTCAGAATTCGGAATAACTACAGGTTCATTACCTTCCATTACTGCAACACAGGAGTTAGTAGTTCCTAAGTCAATTCCAATAATTTTTCCCATTTTTCATACCCTTTAATTTGTTTATAAATAAAAAAAAGATAGAGTTGAAGTAGTGATTACTTCAACTCTATTACTTTTTCGTTTTTTGGTTTAGGATGCAATTTTTTCATGTTAATTCTGAGCATGCCATCTTCAAACTTTGCTTCAACATTGTCGGAATCAACTTCAGCAGGTAATGTGAAGCAACGTTTGAAGCTTCCAAATACTCTTTCAGCTCTGTAATAATTTTTTCCTTT
>JARYLX010000061.1 GCA_029907415.1 Melioribacter sp. | reverse complement strand
GAACTCACAGATAATTTAACAAAAGAGACTGGTCTTGTTGCTCAGGTTGTTTCACTATTTAATGGCGCTAAATATTCTTTGTATGGATATAAACGATATAATGATATACGTCTTGTTTTTGCACCTGATATGCAAATAGCCTACTTCGGCGGAGATTTTGATAATTTTACATATCCACGCTACAATCTTGATTTTACTTTTTACAGAGCTTATGAAAATGATAAACCAGTAAAAGTAAATAACTTCTTCAATTTTACTTTGAAGGGTATTGACCCAAACGAACCAATTTTCACAGTTGGAAATCCAGGAACAACTCAAAGACTTAAAACAGTTGCTCAACTCGAATACATGCGCGACATAGTTTATAAAAACAATGCATTTCTGCTTGATACATATTACAATGCACTCGAAGAACTCAAAAAAGTTGAGCCAAAACGAGCTGATGAATTTGAAAAAATCAGAGTAAATATTGGCAACAGCCAAAAAGTAATTACAACTATTTACAAAGGATTATCAGACCCTTATTTAATGGCAAGAAAAAAAGATTTCCAGAGAAAATTGCAGGAAGCTGTTTGGAATAATCCAGATTTAAAAAATAAATATGGAACTGTCTGGGAAAACATTGAAAAGACACAGATGGAAATGAGAAACTATGGACCAAAAATTGCGGCATACACAATTAATCCAAGGTTCACGCCTGTATATTTTTCAATTGCAAAAAAATTAATTGACCTTGCAAAAGAATTAGGCAAACCTGAAAGTGAACGCTCTCCAGAACACAAAGGTGAAAAACTTGACTCGACAATTTTTTCAATTTATCCAGAAAAAATTGATAAACTTCTCGAAAACACAAAACTCTGGATTTGGGCTGATTTTATGAGAATGAATTTAGGTGACAATGATAATTACATTCAAAATCTCTTTGGCAACAAAAAAGGAAAAGCTGCCGGTGAACATCTTTTAGCAAAATCAATTATTGCTGATAGAGACAAAGTTCTTGACCTTGCAAAAAAAGGAGCAGATGCAATTTTGAATTCGTCTGACCCTTTGATTCAATTTATAAAAGAATCTCAAGAAAAATTACCTGAACTGCAAAAACTTGCCCGTGAAATTTCGAACACAACTCAAGTTTATGATGATATGCTCGGTCAGGCACTCTTCAGTGTTTATGGAACATCTATTCCCCCTGATGCTAATTTTACATTAAGAATTAGTGATGGTAAGCTTGCAAGTTTTGATTACAATGGAACAAAAGCTCCTCTCTTCACAACATTCTATGGTTTATATGATAGATGGTATTCATTCAACAAAGAATATCCCTGGGATTTACACGAAAGATGGACAAAAATCCCATCTGATTTTGACCTTTCCACTCCATTTAATTTCATTTCAACAAATGACATTGTAGGTGGAAACTCAGGAAGCGCTATTATCAATAAAAATGCAGAGGTAGTTGGTCTTGCCTTCGATGGAAATATGGATAGTATAGTTGGTAATTTTATTTACATGCCGCATAACAACCGCTGTGTGGGTGTTGATGCAAGAGCAATTGTTCATGCTGCAGAAAAAATTTATAAGGCAGATAGAATAGTTTATGAATTAAAAGAAGGTAAAATTAAGAAGTAAATTTTAACAGGGGTTGTCTAAAAAGTAATTTAAAAGTTGGACACTGAAAACACATGTTTTTAAAAACTTAATAATGAAAAATTACTTTTTAGACACCCTTTTTCAATAAATAAATTTCGAGAATATCCTTTCGAGCTGAGCAAACTCAATCAAAAAAGCATCATGTCCAACATCAGATTCAATTTCTGCATATTCTGCACCTGAAATTTGAGAAGCAATTTCTTTTTGTTCTTCTGCAGGATATAAAATATCGGAATTAATTCCAATGCACAAAGTTTTTGCTGTAATTGAAGAGAGTGCTTTTTTAATTCCGCCTCTCATATAACCAACATCGTGCAAATCCATAGCCCATGTAATATACAAATAAGAATTTGCATCAAATCTGTTAACAAGTTTTTCACCCTGATAATCAAGGTAGCTTTGTACCTGAAATTTATTCGATGGATTTAATTCATCATTCTCATTTACTCTATCTCGATTAAATCTTTTCTGGAAAGAAATCATTGTTCTATAACTAATCATTCCAATTTTTCTTGCATTGGAAAGTCCTGCCTTTGGTTGAATTTCATAATTTCCATTCATCCAATTTGGGTCATTCATAATTGAAGAGCGAGCAATATCATTTAGTGCAACTGCCCAAGCTGAATGTGCTGCCGAAGCTCCAATTGGAATTATTTTTTCAACAAATCCTGGATACATAATTGCAAGTTCAAGTGTTTGCATTCCACCAAGTGAGCCCCCAGTGGCTACTTTGATTTTTTTTACACCAAGGTAATCAGCTAATTCCTTTTGAACATTAACCATATCTCTAACTGTAACAACAGGAAAATCTAATCCATATTTTTTATTAGTTAATGGATTAATATCTGATGGCCCAGTTGTTCCATAACAGCCGCCTAAAAAATTACTGCATACCACAAAAAATTTATTAGTATCAAAAATTTTTCCAGGACCAATTAGTGCATCCCACCAGCCGGTTTTTCCAAGAAACATTTTATTATACTTTGTTAGAAATTCATACGAAGAGGAATTTTGAATTTCCTCTTCGGTTACAATACCAGCTGCATGAGAATTACCCGTAAGAGCATGAAAAATCCAGACAGCATTATCGCCAGCTTTATTTAATTGACCATAAGTTTGATAAGCAACTCTAATGTTTTTAAGTTGCTTCCCATTTAACAGCATCAAAGGTTTATCTTTGAACAGCTCAACAAATTTAGTTTTAGGTTTTAACATTCTGTTAACTCTTTAATCAAAAAAATTCTTTGAAATTACTTCAGCTGCATGCTTTATCGAGTGCTTGATCAAAGTCTTCAATTATGTCATCAATATGTTCAAGTCCAACAGAAACGCGAATCATATCATCGGTTACACCTGCAGCCTGTTGTTCTTCTTTAGATAATTGTTGATGTGTGGTAGATGCAGGATGAATAACAAGAGTTTTAGCATCACCAACATTAGCAAGTAAACTTGCAAGTTCAACGCTGTCAACAAATTTTTTGCCGGCTTCCAATCCGCCTTTAATTCCAAAAGCAAGCATTGAACCAAATAAATTATGATTCAAATATTTCTTAGCCTGTTCATGATATGGATGGTCTTTCAATCCTGGATACCAAACCCATGTTACTCTTTTATCATTTTTTAACCATTCAGCAAGTTTCATTGCATTTTGAGAATGTCTTTCTACTCGCAGAGAAAGAGTTTCGAGTCCCTGTAAGAACAAGAAAGCATTAAATGGACTCAAGCATGGTCCTATATCTCGCAATCCTTCCACTCTTGCTCGAATTATGAATGCGATATTTCCAAAAGGAGAATCTTTTCCAAAAATATCCCAGAATTTTAATCCATGATAACCAGGACTTGGTTCTGTAAACATTGGAAAATTTCCGTTCCCCCAATCAAATTTTCCTGAATCAATAATAATTCCGCCAATTGATGTTCCATGCCCGCCAATCCATTTTGTAGCAGAAGCAACTACAATATCAGCTCCATGTCTTATCGGAGTTGCAAGATAACCAGCTGCACCAAAAGTATTATCTACAATTAAAGGAATTTTGTAAGAATGTGCTAAATCGGCAATTGCTTTAATATCTGGAACATTTAATTTGGGATTACCAATAGTTTCAATAAAAATTGCTTTTGTTTTTTTGTCGATTGCTTTCTCAAATTCTTCTGGTTCATCTGAGTTTACAAATTTTACATTAATTCCCAAACGAGGCAGAGTAACTTTAAATAAATTATAAGTTCCTCCGTATAAAAAACTTGTTGAAACTATATTATCACCGGCTTGAGCAATATTAGTGATAGTTAAAGTTTCAGCTGCTTGGCCTGAAGATGTTGCAAGAGCGGCAATGCCCTCTTCAAGAGCAGCAACTCTTTTTTCAAACACATCAGTAGTTGGATTCATTATACGTGTATAAATATTTCCGAACTCCTGCAGGCCAAAAAGTTTAGCTGCGTGGTCAGCACTATTAAATACATAAGAAGTTGTTTGATATATAGGAACTGCACGAGCATTAGTTGTTTTATCTGGTTCTTGACCTGCATGTAATTGCAAAGTTTCGAATCGATATTTTTTATTCATTTATTTCTCCTATTTGTTTTTATGTAAAAAAAAACCTCTTCGGGAAGATCCAGAAGAGGTTTATGAAAAATTCTCTTTCTCATCTTTCCCGCAACATAAAGTTGGGGCAGGATTTGGCACCTTTCCCAATTAGGGATGGTTGCCAAGGTGTCATCGGGCCTGTTCCCTCGACCTTTCTTGATGATACTTAATTATAAAGAACAAAATTTATTTGCGGCAAAAATATACTTTTAATGTTCGCTTGTCAAGTATTGGCGCAAATTTATTAATAATTATGAATTTTTATTCATATATCAAATTACAATTTCCTGGCTGAAAATAATTCATCATGAAGAACATTCAGTGCTTTCTTAAGATGTTCTTTTTTAATTACAATAGTAAGATTCAATTGAGATGAACCTTGCGCAATTGCAATTGTATTTATTCCATTTTGTCCCAGTGCAGATAAAACCATACCGGGAACACCGGGTGTATTCAATAAATCTTCTCCAACCACAGCAAGCATCGAAAGATTTTCAATTATTTCCACTCTTTTTACCTGTTGTTCAAATATTTCTAATTTGAGTTCATTCTCAATTGCTCTTTTAGCCTTAATACTATCTGATGGAAAAACTGCCAGACAAATTGTATGTCCCGAAGAACCTTGAGTAATTAAAAGTACTCTTATTTTTTCTTTTGCAAGAGCATTAAAAATACGAGCAGAAATTCCTTCTATACCAATCAACCCGCTTCCTTCTACCTGAAGCATATGAATATCATCAATCGAAGAAATTCCTTTCATGTTAAATTTAATATTGGGTTCACGAGGCAATATTAATGTTCCTTTGAAAGATGGATTGAATGTGTTCTTGATTCTTATTTTTATTTTCTTTTGAAGAGCCGGAAGTAACGTAGGAGAATAAATTACCTTAGCACCAAAGTGCGACATTTCCATTGCTTCTTCGTAAGTAACAGCTTTTAACGGAAATGCATTTTGTACTTTTCGCGGGTCTGCTGTCATTATACCATTAACATCTGTCCATATCTCAATTTCATCTACATTAAGTATTGCTCCAATTATTGAGGCAGTAAAATCTGAGCCGCCTCTTCCTAATGTGGTTGTTTCCCCATTAATTGTTGATGCAATAAATCCTGTAATTATCTGCAACTTTTTATGTTTTGAAAAATATTCTTTAATCAATTTTGTAGTAACTTCATAATTAACTTTTGCATTGCCAAATTGTTCATCAGTTTTTATAATTTTTCTTGCATCTAAAAATTCACACTTTATTCCTCTTGTGCTCATTGTTTCTGCTATGATATAACATGATAAATATTCACCAAAACTCATCACTTTATCGAGTGTTCGAGCTGTAAGTTCTTTCAGCAGAAAAACACTTTTTAATATTGAATACAGTTCCTGTAGTGTTTGTTCAACAAATATTTTGGGTTTTTCAACTTTGGAATTTGTAATTAAATCATTTAGTGTAGTTAAATGTTTTTCTTTTATCTTCAAAAAATTTTCTTCAAATGTTTCATCTCCTTTAGCTGCTTTTTTAGCCACATTGATTAAATCGTCAGTTACTCCTGACATAGCAGAACAAACCACAGTAATTTTTTCTTTTCTCTTCAAATAATCAGAAATAATTTCGATTACAGAATTTATGCTTTGAGAATTTCCAACTGATGTTCCGCCAAATTTTAATACTTTCATTTTTTCTTACCTCAATAAAAAATTTCATGTAAAAATATCTTGAGAATATTTGGAATTATTTATCAGGATTATTGAATTTTCTTTGATAGGCAAAATCAACTATCATTTTCAAAACTGTATCATAAGAATAACCTGCATGAGACGCAGACCTCATAAAACCAGCATCTTCCTGTAAATCTGGATTTGGATTGACTTCGAGAACGAAAAGTTTGTTGTCTTTCGAAAGACGCATATCCACTCTTGCATAATCTCTGCAACCTAAAGCATAAAAACATTTTAATGCAATTTTTTCTGCTTCTTTTCTAATTTTATCATCAAGCAGTGCAGGACAAACAGGAACTGTTTTATGATAAGCTATATGATAAGGGTCCCACTTTGCCTGAAAACTTACAATAGGATGCAAATCATCAGGCAACTCTGAAAAATCTATTTCACTTATCGGAAGAACTTCAGGTTTTTTATCTCCAAAGATTGCAACATTCAATTCTCTTCCCCAGATAAATTCTTCAATCAGAACTGGCTGATTAAGATAATCAAAAAGATATTGTACTCTCTTTCTTAAAGAATCTAAATCATAAACTACTGCATTGTTATCAATTCCAACACTTGCATCTTCGAAAGCAGGTTTTACAATCAATGGGTAATGTAAATTGTGTTTTATAGATTCATCTGAGGATTTAATAATTCTAAAGCGAGGAGTTTTAATTCTTATTGAACTTAAAATTCGCTTGGTCAAAACTTTGTTCTGACATGTTCCCAGTGTAATTGGTGGAGCTCCGGTATAAGCAAGATTCAATAGCTCTAATAAACCTGTAAAATTCATTTCGAGTTTGGGTTGGTCTTTATATAGTTCCACAAGATTAAAAATTACATCTGGCTTATTCCTCTCCAGATCTTCTATAAATAAATTTAAATTGTCTTTTATATTCAGTAGATATGCATCATAACCTGACTTTTTAAGTGAATTCACTATTTTTTCATATTCATGGAAGGGATGTGTATCTTCAATTTCAAAATATGGTGTAAAATCCAAATTTTTTCTCTTTTCTTCATTTTTATAAGTATAAGTCTCAACTTCGTTAAAAACTACTGCTACTTTCATAGGTTTGAAAAATTTTTTTTACAAAGAAAATAAAAAAGTTGGGGATTACAAAACTTTTATTATTTTTGCTGCGGATTGAAAACAGGTATTAAAATTTGAGTTTTTACCCACAGCCTAATAAATATCAGTGTGGTCCCTTTGCTCTTAAATATGCCCTCGTCATGCTTGGAATTTTTAAGGACGAAGACCAAATAGGCATTATTGCCGGAAGCACATGGTGGGCTGGAACTGATGAATTTGGACTTGCTCGTGCTGCAAGAAGATTTAACTGCAGAATGAAACATTTTCAATCCAGTAATCCAGATGATGCCCGTCGGTTGCTGATTCAAAATCTTAAAAAAGGTTATCCATGCATTCTTAGTGTTAAAAATTGGGAACACTGGAACACTGTAGTAAGCTATCAAAAAGGAAAATTTGTTGTAATAGATAGTGAATTGGAAAAAGTTGTTAGTGTTGTTACATCAACACAATTATTGAGAAACTGGAAATACGTCGAAAAAGGAACAGATATTGTTAGTTATGACGGTTATGCATTAATCCCAAAATTTAAAGTTCATACGAGAGCAAAATTTACTCCCGAAAAAGCAATTCAATTAATGTATGATAAAAACGAAGACCTTGCCCGCAAGTGGGATCAATATACTAATGACTTAATAACAATTTGTAAACCTCGCACAAAACTAAGTTACAATGTAATTACATTCACAGAATTTTTAAGACGCAATGAATTAAATCTTGTAAAACGAGTTGCAAACTGGCACGGCGAACCAACATATTCAGAACTAAAAAAAATTCTCATGAATATGAAATTTGTTGCAGAAGTCTATGACCTTGTAATTCCAGAAGACGAGGAAAAAAGAGCAGCAATTGATGTTGCATCTATTTTAATGATGTATTCCTGCGGCAAATATGGAATGACATCTATTTATTAAAATTTATTTAAGATACTTTTTCGGATATTCGAACAAAAAAATTTCTCCAGTGCCCCTTTCAACTTCTTTCCATTTTTTTAATCTAAATTCTAAACCTACAATGCCGCATGTGGGAATATTATCTATGTATTTATTCCCAAGAAAATTCGCAAAAGCTGTTAACCCTGGATTGTGACCTACAATCATTACTGAGAAATATTCATCGGGAATATCATTTACCACATTACAAAGTTCTTTTATTTTAGCTTCATAAATTTTTTCTTCAACAATAAAATTTTCTTTTTTGATATTTAATTCTTTTGAAAATATTTCTGCAGTTTTCAATGCACGTAATGCATTGCTCGAATAAATTGCATCAATTAAAATTTCTCTTTGCCTGATTAATTTTGCCATGAAAGGAGCGTCGCGTTTCCCTCTTTTATTCAGCGGGCGTTCAATATCTGAAAGAGTTGAATCTTCCCAGCTTGATTTTGCGTGTCTTAAAAGAAATAATTTTTTCATCAACTAGATTTATGAAAGTTTTCTTAACTCTTCTTTCAATTTCTCTAAATTTCTACTCTTTTGAGCATCATATTCTCTTCTCGCAAATTCTGTAAAGAATTTATGATTATTCAAAAAATCAATGCTTTTCTTTATCCATTCAGCTTCTGTTAATTGTCTTCCAAAATAAAATTCAAATTCTTCGCGGAATAAATCATTGCGATGCTTAAAACTTTTTTTACCAAGATGAGATAAATCAGCATCACATATAACTTCCTCTAAAATATTTTGAGGATTTTGAGGAACCTTTGTAGCCAAAATACACTTTTTAATTTTTTCTATTTTTTCAATGGGATAATTCTCTTTTAAAAGAAATTCTTCTGCAAATTCAGCACTTATTTCTTCATGACCTTCTACTTTTTCAACATAACCTAAATCGTGGAACCATGCTGCAATTATTACAATCTCAAGTTCTTCATTGCTTAGGTTTGATGCTCTTCCAATAATTTCAGTTGCTTCTGCTACATTTCGTGTATGGTCAACATCATGATAAACATGGTTTGAAGAAATTCTCGATTGAAGGAGTGACAGAACATATTCCTTAACTTTTTCTATTAATTCATAATTCATACATATCTCAATTAATCTTCAATAAAAAATAATAATTTTTTTCTCATACTAAAATTTATTTTCTATGATTTGAATCATAAAAAAGATAGTTAATTTTAATAAACAAATTTATGAGGTTTTTATGCAGTCATTAAAAGGAAAAATTGTTTTTATAACAGGGGCTACTTCCGGAATCGGCAAAGCATGTGCTTATGCTTTTGCAAAGGAAGGAGCAAATATTATAATTAATGCACGAAGATTAGAACTGTTAAACGAAATTGCTGAAGACATAAGAAAAAAATACAATGTTAAAGTCTATTCATTTAAGCTGAATGTTCAAAATCGTGAAGAAGTTTTTAACTCAATTAATTCATTGCCTGATGAATGGAATAGAATAGACATACTAATTAATAATGCCGGCCTTGCACGTGGACTAAATAAATTTTATGAGGATAATCCAGATAACTGGGAAGAAATGATTGATACAAATATCAAAGGATTGCTTTATGTTACATATGCAATATTGCCCGGAATGATTGAAAGAAAATCTGGCCATATAATTAATATTGGTTCAATTGCAGGACACGAAGCTTACCCCCGAGGTGCAGTATACTGTGCAACAAAACATGCAGTCGATGCAATAACTAAATCCTTGAGAATGGATACAATAGATAAAAATATTTTGGTCAGTACAATTGACCCAGGACTTGTAGAAACAAATTTTAGCAGAGTTCGATTTGATGGAGACGAAGAAAAAGCAAAAGCAGTTTACAAAGGTTTAACTCCATTAACAGGGGAAGATGTGGCTGATGCAGTTATTTTCTGTGCTACCCGTCCTCCTCATGTAAATGTAGCACAAATAACTTTACTTGCAGCTCAACAGGCTTCTGCAACAATAGTTTACAGAAAAGAATAAAAATATAAATCTTTCTAAAAAGTAAAATATTTTAGAAATGATTATGAGAATTCATGGATTTCAGTGAAAGGGGTCGTCTAAAAAGTTTTGTTTTAAAAAAGTAGAACGCAGATGACTCAGATTGTAAAAGATTTTCACAGATATTATAGTTGTATAATTACTTTTTAGACACCCCATAATTTTAACGTATTTCAATACTTAAAAAACTTTTCGTATAACACCTATTAAACTAAACAAACATACTTACATCTCCTGCACCAACACGAATAATTTCGGGTTCTTCCTGACTTAAATCTATGATACTCGATGGCTCACCTTCGAGGGCACCAGTGGATAACATTAAATCAACTTTTGTGTTAAAAATTAATCGAATTTCTTCAGGGTCATACAAAATTTCTCCTTTGCGATTAGTAACACTTGTGCTTACAATTGGATTTCCAAGTTCTTTAGCAAGCATAAGAGCAACTTTATGGTCAGGAATTCTTATGCCAACCGTTTTTCGCTTTGTCCATAACTTTTTCGGAACTTCTTTTGCAGCAGGAAGAACAAATGTATAAGGACCCGGCAATAACTTCTTCATTATTTTATAAGCATAGTCAGATACTTTTGCATATTTCGAAATATCCTTCAAATCAGGACAAATAAAACTATAAAGTTTTGTGCCAGTTTCATGTTTTATTTCATAAATTCTTTCGAGAGCTTCATGATTATAAATATCACAACCAATTCCATAAACTGTATCGGTAGGATAAATTATTACACCACCTTTTTTTAATACTTCTACAGCTTTGTGAATATAACGCAGTTGAGGTGTAACGGGATGTAATTCATAAAATTCCATAGTTCCTCCTTTATTATTTGGGAGAAAATTTTGAAAGATATACTTCCCCAAGCATATTAATGAGTAAGTAATGAATTGACATTATAAATGTTAAAAGTTATTTGTTAATAGTCAACTCAAAAATATTTCTTAGATTTGTTTATTAAATTTTATCAAACATGAAAAAGAAAATTCCTCGAGCAGTTGTAATTCTTGGACTAATCAGCTTTTTTACAGATTTTGCAAGCGAGATGCTTTATCCCATCACTCCATTTTTTTTAACCTCTGTTCTTGGCTCATCAATGACTGTTGTTGGATTAATTGAAGGCATAGCAGAAGTCACAGCAGGATTATTAAAAGGTTACTTCGGGGCTTTGTCTGACAAATTAAGAAAAAGGTCAATTTTTGTAACTATTGGATATGGAATTTCCGGCATAGTAAAACCTTTGCCCGGAATTTTACCTTACATATCAACTGTAATTTTTTCGAGGGTAACCGACCGAATTGGAAAAGGCATTAGAACAGCACCTCGCGATGCTCTTTTAAGCAGTTATTCAACTGATAATAATTCCGGTTCAATTTTTGGTTTTCATCGTGCAATGGACACACTTGGGGCGGTAGCAGGACCTCTTGCAGCAATTTCTCTCTTAAAAATATATCCTGAAAATTATAAGCTTATTTTTATTCTTGCTTTTATTCCATCAGTATTTGCAATTGCTTTTACACTTTTTGTAAAAGATGTTCCTGCAAAATCTTTTGTAAACCCAAAAAATATCCTTAAAAATTTCTGGAAAACTTCACCTAAAAATTATAAAATCATTTTATTTCTGTTAACAATATTTTCGATTGTAAACAGTAGCGATGTATTTTTAATTCTAAGGTCAAAAAATATTTCACACTCAGATACCACAGCAATAATGGGATACATTTTTTATAATATAATTTATGCATTGTCATCTTATCCAGTAGGAAATTTATCCGATAGATTCGGCAAGAAAAAAATTTTTGCAACTGGTTTATTTATTTTTTCGATTGTTTACTTCGTATTTGCATTTAACACAAAACCATTTGTAATCTGGATATGTTTTGCACTATATGGAATCTATGCCGCATCAACAGAAGGAATTGCAAAGGCATGGATAAGCGATATTATCGATGTTAACTTCCGTGGTTCAGCAATTGGTCTTCTTACAACTCTTATGAGTTTGGGTGTAATGTGCGGTTCAATAATTACAGGATTTTTATGGGATAAATTTGGAGCTTCAATTCCTTTCTTGATTTCTTCTATAGTGAGTTTAATTATTGCATTTACTATTATAATCTGGAAAAAAATTTAGAAAGATTTCCTGCATTAAAAGTAATCTTCTAATTCTTTCTTTATCAAAAGCTAATTTGCTATTTTTTCAATAATAATTAATAGAAATAAGATATGATAAAAAATAAAATTGCAGTTGCATCTTTAAGCGGAGGAATGGACAGCTGTGTAACAGCCGCGATAGCAAATCAGGAATATGAACTTGCTCTTGTTCATATCAATTATGGGCAAAGAACAGAAAAACGAGAACTCAAAGCTTTTAATGACATTGCAGATTTTTACGGTGTTGAAAAAAGATTAATAATTGATTTCACACACTTTTCTAAGATCGGTGGCTCATCCTTAACTGATTATAATATTGAAGTATCAAAAGCAAATCTGCAAAGCAAAGAAATTCCAACTTCATATGTTCCTTTCAGAAATGCAAACATACTTTCTGTTTGTGTAAGCTGGGCAGAAGTCTTAAAAGCAGAAGCAGTTTTTATTGGCGTTAGCTCTGTTGACTACAGCGGATACCCTGACTGCAGGCCTGAGTTTATTGAAGCTTTCCAGAGGGTGCTGGAGGTAGG
>JARYLX010000060.1 GCA_029907415.1 Melioribacter sp. | reverse complement strand
AGATGAATTTTATAAAAATGTTATTTATGAAATTTACACTTACTTGAAAAGAGAAATGCTTTCTAAAGAAGGTGTATTTTTTTCAGCTCAGGATGCCGATAGCGAAGGAGAAGAAGGAAAATTTTATTTATGGACAACAAATGAAATTAAAGAAATTTTTCCTGATAATTATGAAACCATAAAAAAATTATTCAATCTATCTGACGAAGGAAACTTTCACAACGAAATAACAAGAAAATTAACCGGTAAAAATATTTTGTATCTATCAGACAGATTAAACAATGTTCTTGAAAAATTAAACATTAGTTTTGAAGAATATGAGAAAATAAGAAGTGTTCTCTTAAATCATAGAAATAAAAGAATTCCAGTACTTAAGGATGACAAAATCTTAACAGACTGGAACAGTCTTTTAATTTCATCACTCGTTAAATCATACATTGTATTTAATGATGAAAATTTTCTAAAATCAGCTGTAAATTGTTATGAGTTTATTATAAATAATTTATATGACGGAAAAAGGTTATTACATGCATATAAAAATGGCAACAAATTAGCAGAAGGTTTTCTTGATGATTATTCATTTTTAATTAGAGCTTCATTAGACCTTTACAAAGCTACACTCGACGAAAAATATTTAATTAAATCAATCCAGCTTAATTCCATTTTGAAAGAAGAATTCTGGGATAAAAATAATGGCGGATACTTTTTTACTTCTTCAAATACTGAAAACATTGTACGCACAAAATTACTCTATGATGGTGCTATCCCATCAGGAAATTCTGTTCAGCTTTCAAATTTAATAAGGCTATATCATTTAACTGGAGATTCTGAGTTTTCAGAATTAATAAACAAACAACTGAAAGCATTTTCACATCAGGTTAACAGTGCATCGTTTGGCTATTCATATTTTTTGAATTCATATCTGTCGCTTAAACAAGAAAGCAGAGAACTTTTAATAATGACTCAAAAGCGTTTAGATAAAGAAATTATTCATAAATTGTCTTCGTATGAAAATTTACATACAATTCTAATTACACCAGAAAATAAAGAAACATTAACCAAAATTGCTCCATGGACAATCAACTACAAAATAGTTAACAATCATACAACTTTTTATTTATGCGAGAATTATTCATGCAGTTTACCTACAAATAATTTTGATGAAGTATTAAAAAATATAGAATTATAATTATTCATTTTTATTCATAATTATTAAAAAATTTTATTCTGCCTATTGAATCTATAATTTATGATTCTTATAATCACAATTGAATTTTCAATTTTTACCAAAGTGAATAGATTAGATAAAAAATATTGCAATTTGCCTTCAACCATTAAGGCTCTGTTCAATTCAGAGTTATCCATCACAACATACACGTTCACGACGACGCGTTAATACGAACGCACTTTCCTTAAATATCTCTTCTTTAACTAAAATTAAAAAAAGGTGCAATGAACAAATGAGAATATTAAAATTTGGTGGTTCAAGTGTAGGAAATGCAGAAAGAATTAACAATGTAATTGAAATTCTACAAAAATATTACATCTCAAAAAAATTAAAATTTTCTGTTGTCTTTTCTGCATTTCAGGGAGTAACAGATAAACTTATTGAAATCGGAAATCTTGCTTACAAAAGAAATACTCAATATACAGCTGAATTGAACGCATTAATTGAGCATCATAATAAAATTGTAAATCAATTAAATCAGAAGAACAACATTAACCAGTTAATCAAAAAAGTAGATAAGCTTTTTACCGAATTAAAAGAAGTTGTTGATGGTGTCTATCTTGTAAAAGAATTAACACCAAGAACACTCGATTACATTGTAAGTTTTGGTGAAAAACTATCCTGTACAATTATTGGCGAAACTATGATTAATCGTGGGATTGACTGCGAAATTTTATTTGCAGATAAACTAATTAAAACAGACGATAATTTTGGTTCAGCTCGCGTCGATTTCAAAAAAACAAATAAAAATATTGTAAGTTATTTTCAAAGACATAAAAAGATACAGGTAATAACTGGATTTATTTCATCAACTTCCAATAATGAAATTACAACACTGGGAAGAGGCGGTTCAGATTATACTGCATCAATCTTTGGAGCAGCATTAAATGCTTTTTTAATTGAAATATGGACAGATGTAGATGGTATTTTAACTGCCGATCCTCGCAAAGTTAAAGATGCATTTCCGCTTGAATCTGTTACTTATGAAGAAGCAATGGAATTATCTCACTTTGGAGCCAAGGTAATTTATCCTCCCACATTGCTGCCCGCTCTTCACAAAAAAATTAAAATAGTAATTAAGAACACATTTAATCCAGAATTCCCGGGAACAATGATTGTTGAAAAAGAAAAATCACCAAAGTTTACTATTAAAGGAATTTCTTCAATTGATGATATTGCACTGGTTCAGGTTCAAGGTGGTGGAATGATTGGAGTAAGCGGAATTGCTGCCAGATTATTTGGAGCTCTTGCAAAGCACAATATTAATATAATTCTTATATCTCAGGCATCATCAGAACACAGTATTTGTTTTGCCGTTTTACCAAAACATGGCAATATAGCAAAAAAGATTATCGAAGAAGAATTTCGAATTGAAATAATGGACGGTAAAATTGGTAAAGTGGAAGTAGAAAAAAACCTATCAATTATTGCCGTCGTTGGAGAAAATATGCGTCATACCCCAGGAATTGCAGGAAAAGTATTTGGTTCACTGGGAAAAAATAACATTAACATAATTGCAATTGCACAGGGTTCATCAGAATTAAATATTTCTCTCGTAATTAGTAAAAACAATCTTACAGATGCATTAAACATTTTACACAAAGAATTATTGAAATAAAGAGGTAAATTATGAATACACAAAAAATACCAGTTGCAATTTTGGGAGCAACCGGAAGTGTTGGACAAAGATTCCTCGAACTTCTTTCAAATCATCCGTGGTTCGAAGTAGTTGAACTTGCAGCATCAGAAAAATCTGCAGGGAAAAAATATTCTGAGGCTACAAACTGGATTATGCAAACTCCATTACCAGAAAAATTTGCAAACATGACTGTAAAAAAATGTGAACCTAATCTAAATGCAAAAGTTGTATTTTCAGGTCTTGATGCTTCTGTTGCCGGCGAAATTGAAACTGCATTTGCCGAGGCAGGTTATTATGTAATTTCAAATGCAAGAAATCATCGATTTGATGATGATGTTCCTTTAATGATTCCAGAAGTAAATCCCGAACATCTTGAGTTATTAAAATCACAAAAATATAAGGGTGGAATTGTTACTAATCCAAATTGTTCTACAATTGGTTTGGCATTAGCATTAAAGCCGCTTCAGGATAATTTTGGGATTGAAGCTGTAAATGTGGTTACAATGCAGGCTGTATCTGGAGCTGGTTATCCTGGACTTCCAAGTATGGACATTATTGATAATGTTATTCCATTTATTGGCGGCGAAGAAAAGAAAATGGAAACAGAACCATTAAAAATTCTGGGAAAGTTCAATACAAATAAAATTGAACTTGCTGACATTAAAATTAGTGCACAATGCAATCGTGTTGCTGTAATTGATGGTCATACTGAATGTGTTCAAGTAAAATTGAAAAATAAAACAACTATTAATGAAATAATAAAAGTGTGGAAAGAATTTAAGTCACTGCCACAAGAACTTGGTTTACCAGCTGCACCCCAGAATCCAATTGTTTATTTTTATGAAGAAAAGTATCCTCAGCCTAAAATACATAGAAATATTGAGAAAGGAATGGCAATTTCTATTGGTAGACTTCGAGAATGTCCATTATTTGATTTTAAGTTTGTGATATTATCTCACAATACAATTCGTGGTGCTGCAGGAGGCACAATTTTAATTGCAGAATTAATGAAAGCAAAAGGATATATCCAATGAGTTCAAAAAGCATAAGAGTATTTGCACCTGCATCTGTATCAAATGTTGGCCCTGGTTTCGATATGATGGGATTTGCTCTTCATGAACCCGGTGATGAAATAATTATTAAAAAAAACAATTCAAATGAATTAAGAATCGTAAATATTGAGGGTGATAATGGGAATCTTCCAAAAGAAGTAGATAAGAACACTACAACCGTTGCAATAAAATCACTTCTTGAAAAATATGATTTGAATGTAGGACTTGATGTTTCAATACATAAAAAAATGGGAATCGGAAGTGGACTTGGCTCCAGTGCCGCCAGTGCAGTTGCAGGTGTTTTTGCGGTTAATGAATTGCTCAACTTAAAACTTTCAAAAATTGATTTGCTTGTTCACGCAATGGCTGGTGAATTTGTTGCAAGCGGAAGCATTCATGCTGACAATGTTGCACCATGCTTATTTGGCGGTTTTGTTTTGATAAGAAGTTATAACCCACTCGACATTATTCAAATTGATTATCCAAAAAATTTATACTGCAGTATTGTTTATCCAGACATTGTAATTAAAACTAAAGAAGCAAGAAAAATTCTGAGCAAAACTGTTAAGTTGAAAACAGCTATTGCTCAAGCTGGAAATGCTTCCGGTTTAATTATTGGACTTATGACTAAAAATTATGAATTAATCAGTCGTTCAATTATTGATTTAATAGCAGAACCAAAACGCGCAAAATTAATTCCTTGTTACAATAGAGTTAGAAAAGCTGCTCTTGATAATGGCGCATTAAATTGCAATATAACAGGCTCAGGCCCATCTATGTTTGCTTTTTCAACATCTGCTAAAGATGCGGAACGTATTGCAGATGCTATGTTTAAAGCTGTAATTCAATCTGGATTGAACGGAAAAAAATATGTTTCAAAAATTAATGGAAAAGGACCTATAGTTTTAGAATGAAATATTATAGCACAAATAACAAAAATCTAATTGTAAACTTTGAAACTGCTGTTATGCATGGACTGGCAGAAGATGGTGGACTTTTCATGCCAGCAGAATTTCCTAAAATGGAAAAAGATTTTATCGATTCACTCGAAAAATTTTCCTTTCAGGAAATCGCATTCAGAATTGCTAAAAAATTTATTGCCAACGAAATCTCAGATAGCAATCTGCAGGAAATTATATCAAACTCAATTACATTCCCTGCTCCATTAGTCTCTATTGGAAAGAACTTATATGTGCTGGAACTGTTCCATGGTCCTACACTTGCATTCAAAGATTTTGGTGCAAGATTCATGGCAAAAACAATGGGATACTTTGTTGCAAAGAGAAATATAAATCTAAATATTCTTGTAGCAACTTCCGGAGATACTGGCAGTGCTGTTGCACATGGTTTTTATGATACACCGGGCATCAATGTTTTTATTTTATATCCAAAAGGAAAAGTAAGTTTAATTCAAGAAAAACAATTAACAACACTTGATAAAAATATTACTGCTTTAGAAATTAATGGAACATTCGATGACTGTCAAAGATTAGTCAAAACAGCATTTGTTGATAAAGAGTTAAACAAAAAGTTAAATCTAACCTCAGCAAACTCAATTAACATTGCACGATTGCTTCCTCAGGCATTCTATTATTTTGAAGCTTACAAACAAATTCATAATAAAAAACTTCATTCAATTTTCTCTGTTCCTTCAGGAAACTTAGGAAATCTTACTGCTGGATTAATTGCAAAAAAAATTGGATTACCAATATCAAAATTTATTGGTGCATTAAACAGCAATAAAGTATTTGCAGAATATTTACAAACAGGAATATTTAAGCCTCGTCCTTCAATTCAAACACTTTCAAATGCTATGGATGTTGGGAATCCGAGTAATTTAATTAGAATAATAGAAATTTATTCAAACATTTTGAAAGAAATGCGAAATGACATTCATACAGAATCTTATGACGATATTCAAACTCGAAAAGGAATTAAAGAAGTTTATGAAAATTACAAATATATAATCGACCCGCATGGTTCAGTTGGATATCTGGCATTGAGAGATTACATAAAATTTGATCAACAATTTAATGGTGTTGTTTTAGAGACAGCTCATCCAGCAAAATTCAAGGATGTAATTGAAGAAGAATTAAAAATAGAAGTTGAAATCCCGGAAAGATTAGCAGTCTGCTTGAATAAAGAAAAAAGAACAGTAGAATTAAGTTCACAGTATGATGATTTGAAAGAGTATTTGATGAAAAACAGATAATATTTAACTAATTATTTCCTTCAATAAATTATTATTTAGCAATTCTTCAAAAGATGCATTTATAAATTTTGCTTCTTTTGATATTGATTTGTAACTGAGCTCGAGTGATTCTTTCTTTTTGGGATTAATTACTATTACTTCTGTCCCTGGTTGAATATGCTTTTTAAATAATGCAATTATATGTAAATCAGCTTCCGACATTGAATACCCAATAAAAATTATCTTTCTTGTCGAACGAATCTCACGCGATGCTTCAACAAGCAATTGAGAAATGACTGGATGATGCAAAGTCTTTAAATAAGATGGTGGCATTATTAATGTTTCAAACTCTGTTTCATCTATTGGACATTTAAATTCATATTCTTCTTTATCTGGATAAGTGTAGCCAAGAAATTTTCCTCTGTTTAAATCAATTTTTCTATCCCATGGAGTAAGCAAAGTCAAATTGCAGCAATTGCAATATTTCCAATTCAAACTGCCGTGAAGTTTTATAATTTTTATTGGAATTGGAGATACATTTTCGTCAACTAAAACTGGTTCACGAGGATTAATCCAGAAATTATAATTTCTTAATTGAGGAATTTTTTCATAATTCATTAATTGAATGCAATAATCAAGGAAATAATTTTGTTTAAATAAAAAATCAAAAGACTGCTCAAGCAATGTATCATAATTTAATGTAATAATTGATGAATTAGGAACATTCTCCGCAAGTATTTTCCAGAAAAGATGATAATAGTGACTATTTTTATCAGTATTCAAATTAACTATGTAATGAACAAGCTTTATCAAATATTCCTTAATATCTCTTAAAAGTGAATTTGTATATTTTGAGTTTAGGCTTTCATTGTGCTGAATAAAATAATCAATAAAACCAAATACAGCTTCGAGCCGAGGATACAGATTTAATTCTTTATTAAATTCGAAGTTATCTTTAATAAATTCGATTACAATTTTCCCAATTGCAGAATTTTTTATTTCTTCATTTTCATCAGATAAAATCTGAGGTAGTATATCTCTTTGAAGAGGAACTCCATCTGGATGCGAGGCTCCGGCACCAAGTACAAAAATCAAATCACGACGTTGAGGATATTTAATAAACTTTTCAATTTTATTCATAAGTTAATCTTAAAATCAACATAACCCTGTATCATCTTAAATTCTACCAATTAACTAAAATGTGGATAATAAAAATGAAATACTATAAAAAAGGAATTTTTTTATTAACAAAAATTAAAGAGAAAAGAATTATTTATTTATTTCAAAAAGTATTAGCTTTTTTCCTTTTTCATTTCTTGAATTAGTTGGCTTATAGGCAAGTTCAAAGATTGTAGATTTCTTGATATAAGCTTTATACTTTAACTCCGCTGCAGTAAATTCATCATTCAAATCTCCGCCTTTAATAGATGCAATAAAAGATTTTTCTTTAAGTAAAGGCAATGCATAACTAAAAAGAATAATTAAAGGAACAGTAGCACGACTAATCACAAGGTCAAAAGATTGAGAATATTTTTGCCTGAATTCTTCACTTTCAACTCTAAAATTTTCTGCAGTTAAATTATTCAATTTAAGTTTGCAAATGAATTCTTTCACTGCATCAATTTTCTTAGCAGTTGAATCAACAAGAACACCTTTAAATTGTGGACGGGTTATTGCAAGAGGAATACCTGGGAAACCGCCTCCAGTTCCAACATCTAAAAAATTATTAATCTTTTGAGGAAGAAATTCTGAAACATAAGATGATATGAATACATGATTCTCAATTATCTTTTGAATATCTTTGCGGGAAATCAAATTAACTTTAGAATTTTTCTGAGCTACAAGAACGGCAAAATTTGCAAGACGTTCGAGTTGATACTCATCTGGATTTATATTGTTTTCCCAGAAGAGCATTTTCAACTCACGAAGATATTGCTCGTATGAATTCAAAGAAAAAACCTCAAAATTAACTTTTCAAATATACTAATAAAACCGAAATATCTGAAGGCGTTACACCAGAAATTCTGGATGCCTGTCCAATTGACCTTGGTTTAACTTTACTTAATTTTTCTCGGCTTTCAGATGATATGGCTTTCAAATTAGAATAGTCAAAATTTAATGGAATTAAAACATTCTCTAATTTTTCCATCTTTTCAATTAATTCCATCTGTCTTTGAATATATCCTTCATACTTAAATTCAATTTCAACTTGCTCTAAAGCTTTCAAATCTTTGATTAAGTTTTCATATAACCCATCCCTATTTTTAATTACTTCAAGCAAATCTTTTAGATTGACTTCTGGTCTTTTAACAAGTTTATTAACAGATTCTGCATTATCAATTGGAGTGGTATTTAATTGAATTAAATAAGGATTAATTTCTGAAGGCAGAAGTTTTGTTTTACTAAGAATTTCTTTTGATTTTGAAATTAATGCTTCTCTTTCTTTTAGTTCATTATAAAGTTCTTTAGGTATTAAGCCAAATTCATATCCATATTTCATCAATCTTCTGTCAGCATTATCTTGTCTTAGAACCAATCTATGTTCTGCTCGAGATGTGAACATTCTATATGGTTCATCTGTTGATTTATCAACGAGGTCATCAATTAAAACTCCAATATAAGCTTCGCTTCTTTTAAGAACGAACTCTGGTCGTTTTTGAATTTTTAAGGCTGCATTAATACCGGCTACAATTCCCTGAGCTGCTGCTTCTTCATAACCAGATGTACCATTAATTTGTCCTGCAAAATAAAGTCCATCTACAAGCTTAGTTTCAAGAGTTAAATCTACTTGATGTGGAGGAAAGAAATCATACTCAACTGCATAACCTGGACGAACCATTTCGACATTTTCTAGACCTTTAATTTTTCTTAATGCTTCGAACTGAATATCTTCAGGAAGAGATGTTGAAAATCCATTAATATAAATCAAATCAGAATCCAATCCTTCTGGTTCAAGGAAAAGCTGATGTCTTTCTTTGTCTGAAAATCGATAAATTTTATCTTCAATTGATGGACAATAACGTGGGCCTCTTCCTTTAATTTTTCCAGTAAATAATGGCGACCTATCAAATCCTTTTTCTAAAATTTTATGAACTGTTTTATCAGTATAAGTTATATAGCAACTTAACTGAGGTAAATATGGAAATTCTTCTTTGGGAGTTCTTAAAGAAAATGGTTGAGGTGGATTATCCCCTTTTTGTTCTTCAAGAATATCCCAATTAATCGTATTCTTTTTCAATCTTGGTGGTGTTCCTGTTTTTAATCTGCCTGCTTCGAAACCCAATTTAACAAGAGATTCTGTTAAGCCTATTGCAGGTGGTTCACCATATCTTCCACCTTGAAAAGTTCTTAATCCAGTATGCATTAATCCATTCAAAAAAGTGCCGGTAGAAATAATGAGTGCCTTACATTTTATCTCCTGACCTTTTTGAGTTTTGATGCCAGCAATTTTTTTATTTTCTACAATAACTTCAGTTACAGAATCTTCAATAATTTCAAGGTTAGGCACAGAAAGAACAATTTTTAATGCTTCCACGGAATAAAGTTTTCTATCGTTTTGACTTCTTCCTGCCCATACTGCAGGACCTTTTGATTTATTCAAAGTTCTAAACTGAATACCAGACCTATCTGCAATTAATCCTATCATACCGCCGAGTGCATCAATTTCATGAACGAGATGACCTTTAGCACTTCCACCAACTGCTGGATTACAGGACATTCTTCCCATTGCATTTTTATCCATTGTAATCATAGCTACAGAGCAACCCATTCTTGCTGGTGCGGTTGCCGCCTCTATGCCTGCATGTCCTCCACCCACCACAATTACATCGTATTCTTTCATTTTCATCCTTTCTGTTTCACGTGAAAAAATTTTTAACTTAATTCCGTAGTTCTTTTAAGTTTCACGTGAAACTTTTTATTTGCCTATACAAAATTTTGAAAATATATTATTTAAAATGTCGTCTGTTGTAACTTTTCCTATAATTTCACTTAATGAATTTTCTGCATTTCTTAAATCAACAGCTATAAATTCACCTGTTAATTTCTCTGAAATAGAAATTTTTGCATTAATTAGATGCTCTTTTGCCTTTTTGAGTGCATTATAATGTCTGATATTTGATACTATTGCAGTTTTTTCAGTATAAATATTTGTTCCAATAGCTTTTTCTTTCAATTTTTGAAATAAATCTTCTATTCCTTCCCCTGTTTTAGCTGAAATACCAACATCATATCGATTGTCATTAATCTTTTTCAAATCTATTTTATTAACCACCTTTAATATTTTATCCTCTTTGTTTAATGACAAAATTTCTTGGAAAAGTCCCTCATCAAAACCTGTTTCTATATCGTTCAAAAATAAAACAATATCTGCTTCTTTAACTACATTTCTGCTTCTTAAAACCCCTTCTTTTTCTATTATATCTTCGGTCATTCTAATGCCTGCAGTATCGTGAAGTCTAAATAATATCCCATCAATTGTTAATTCTTCTCTAATTACATCTCTTGTAGTTCCCGGAATTTCGCTTACTATAGCTCGTGCTTCTTTCAATAAATAATTCAATAAAGAAGATTTTCCTACATTTGGTTTCCCAACTAATGCAACATTAACTCCATCACGGATTACTCTTCCAAACGAAAAAGTGCTCAATAAATTTTCAATTTCACTTTCAATTTCATTTATATTTTTCAAAATTTCATCCACAGGTAATAATTCTATATCTTCTTCAGCAAAATCAAGTTCTAATTCAATTAATGATGAAGTATTAATTAATTTTTCTCTCAAAGAATCAACTTTTTTAGAAAGAATTCCATCAAGCTGATTTCTTGCACCACGAAGTGATGCTTCAGTTCTTGAATTAATAACATCTGCAACAGCCTCTGCTTGTGCAAGATCTAATTTACCATTTAGAAAAGCTCGCTTTGTAAATTCGCCCGGCTCTGCTAATCTTATATTTTGTTCAACCAGCAACGAAATAATTTTTTCAACAATCAATTGACTTCCATGAGTACTTATTTCTACAGAATCTTCCCCCGTATATGAATTGGGTGCTCTAAATACAGATATTAAAACATCATCAATTATTTCATTGTTCAAATCAATTATTTTACCATAATGAATTGTATGTGTAGGACTATCTGCTATTTTCTTTTTGCCTTGGAATACTTTATCAACCTTAATAAATGTTTCCGGACCGCTAACTCTTATAACAGATATTGCACCAATACCGGGCGGTGTAGCAAGTGCTACTATTGTATCTTCGTTTTGTGATAATATTTGTGACATAAAAATCTTTCAAATTGAAATGCAAAATTAAAATAAAAGAAAAGCAGTAACAAGGTAAATGAAAAGAATAGGTAATAAGATTTATTATTTTACGAGTTAGTAATATTTTGATTAGTATTTTTTTATTTATTATGAAACTTTATTAAATTAATTTTGTATGAGCGAAAAAAATAGGTGAAAAGTTATGGCATTTAATTTTAACAAGTTTACAGTAAAGGCTCAGGAAACAATTCAAGAGGCTGTTGAAATTGCACAGAACTACAACAATCAAATTGTTGAACCTGAACATATTCTTGCAGCTCTGCTTCAGGATGCAAACGGTGTTGCTGTTTCTACAATACAAAAAGCCGGCGGAAACATTAATTCAATGAAAATTAAAGTTGGTGAACTCCTCGAAAGACTTCCTAAAGTAACAGGTTCAGGACTTGGAAATCAGCAGCTTTCGATGAGTACAGCAAGATTATTTGATAAAGCTTTTGAAGAAGCTAAAGCTCTAAAAGACGAATATGTTTCGACGGAACATATTTTACTTGCAATGAGCGAAGATGATGGCGTAGCAGGAAAATTATTGAGAGACAATGGCATTAATAAAAATGTTTTGCTTGCCGCTTTAAAAGATATTCGTGGTACGCAAAGAGTAACCTCACAAAATCCTGAAGATACATATCAAGCATTAAGAAAATATGGACGTGATTTAAATGAACTTGCTCGTTCTAATAAGCTTGACCCTGTAATCGGAAGAGACGAAGAAATTCGAAGAGTGCTTCAGGTTCTTTCAAGAAGAACCAAAAATAATCCTGTTTTGATTGGTGAACCCGGTGTAGGCAAAACTGCAATTGCTGAGGGAATTGCTCACAGAATTGTTGCTGGTGATGTCCCAGAAACATTGAAAACAAAAAGAATTGTAGCTCTCGATATGGGAGCTCTTGTTGCAGGAACTCAATATCGTGGACAGTTTGAAGAAAGAGTAAAAGCAGTTGTAAAAGAAGTTCAGGAATCTGATGGTGAAATAATTTTATTTATTGATGAACTTCATCTACTTGTTGGTGCTGGCAGGGCAGAAGGTTCAATGGATGCTGCAAATATTTTGAAGCCCGCTCTTGCTCGCGGTGAACTTCATGCCATTGGAGCAACAACACTTGATGAATATCGTAAGTATATCGAAAAAGATGCAGCACTCGAAAGAAGATTTCAACCTGTTTATGTGGCAGAACCAAGTGAAGAAGACTCAATTTCCATTTTGCGCGGATTGAAAGAAAGATACGAAGTTCATCATGGCGTTCGAATTACGGACGGTGCTATTGTTGC
>JARYLX010000005.1 GCA_029907415.1 Melioribacter sp. | reverse complement strand
GCAAAATGGACTGGAATACCTGTAAGCAGAATGCTCGAAAGCGAAAGAACAAAATTATTGCGTCTCGAAGAAGAACTTCACAAAAGAGTGGTTGGACAAAACGATGCTGTTGCAGCCGTTGCTAATGCAATCAGAAGGTCTCGTGCCGGACTTCAGGATACAAATCGCCCAATTGGTTCTTTTATATTCATAGGAACTACAGGAGTTGGCAAAACAGAACTTGCACGTGCATTGGCCGAATTTTTATTCAATGATGAACATGCAATGGTAAGGATTGATATGAGTGAATATATGGAAAAGTTTTCTGTTTCTAGATTGATTGGTGCTCCTCCAGGCTATGTTGGTTATGAAGAGGGGGGACAGTTGACCGAAGCTGTTCGCCGCAGACCTTACTCTGTTGTTTTGCTCGATGAAATCGAAAAAGCTCATCCAGATGTATTTAACATACTGCTTCAAGTTCTGGATGATGGCAGATTAACTGATAATAAAGGCAGAACTGTTGACTTTAAAAACACAATTATAATAATGACTTCCAACCTTGGTTCTCATTTAATTCAAGAAAAACTAAGTGTAATAGATGAAAATAATTTCGAATATGTAATGGGAGAATTAAGAATTGCATTGACCGAATTGCTGCGTCAGACAATTAGACCCGAGTTCTTAAATCGTATTGACGAAATTGTTCTATTCAAACCATTGTTGAAACATGAAATTAAACAAATTATAGATATACAATTACAAAAAGTTGGCAATATGCTTGCTGAAAAAGGCTTGGCTCTCGAAGTTGAAGAAGATGTAAAAGATTTTCTAATGGAACATGGTTATGATGTAACTTACGGTGCTCGTCCTTTAAAACGAACAATTCAGAAATATCTTATCAATCCACTGGCTACAGAACTATTAATGAACAAGTATGAACCAGGAGATACTGTTGTTGTTCGTTACCCAGGTGCAGGCAAATTAGTCTTCGAAAAAAAATAATATAAAAAAGACGTCACATTTAGTGGCGTCTTTTATATCTCTTCAATATCATCCTCTTCAATTTCAAGATTAGGAATTTGTGTAAATGCTATTCTCATTGGAGCTGAATTTATTGCGAAATGTGAGCCGGCAAAATATGCAGCATCATGCCCATATTTTTTATTTAACAAATCAATTGCACTATTAAGAGATTGAAATTTTTCATCATCTTCAAAAAGTGAAAGTGTATATTGATTTTCAGGCATTAAATTATATAATGTAACTGCAACAGCCAATGGTTTTTCTTTTGTTGAGGGATAAAATTTCCACATTTCTTCAAAAGCTTTTATCAGCATTAAAGTATTTTGCGTATGATTGAATGAAATTTCATTACGCCATTTTTTACCATTAATAAATTTTACTTTTATTGACATTGTTGCACAAACAAATCCCATATATCTTAATCTCATTGCAGCTTTCTGCAAAAGCCGATGTAAAACTGAATAAGCACCTTCTTTTGAACGAAATTCTGGAGGCATGACATGTGAATGGCCAACTGTTGTTCTATGTGTTGGGGGTCTTTTTACAATTTCTCCTCGTAACTGCATATACATTCTTTCCCCTTCAATTCCTCCCCAAACTTTTTTGAGCATAGACTTGCTTGCATTGCAAAGTTTTTCTACCGTATCTATTCCAAATTTTTTTAAGCGCGGTTCCATCCTTCTTCCAATTCCAACAAGGTCACTTAATTTTAATGAATATAAAATTTGTGGTAAATCTTTTTCTTCAATTACAACTAGACCATCTGGTTTCTGCATGTCTGTAGCAGTCTTTGCAAGATATTGATTTGGTGCAATTCCAATAGAACATCTCAAACATTCACCCACCTGATTATAAATAGTTTTTTTAATTTTCTTTGCAAGTTCAATTGCATTTTCCCGAATCTGTTGTTTGCCTACTAAAGTGCAGGACATTTCATCAATTGAAAAAATACTATCGACAGGAATACACATCTCTACTGCTTGAACAAGCTTATGATGATATTCGATATAAACTCGATGACGCGCCTGAACAATAATTAAATCCGGACACACTTTTTTCGCATCTGCAACAAGGGTTCCTGTTTTAATTCCATATTTTTTTGCTTCGTAACTTGCAGCTATGCAGCAAGTTGTATCTGCTTTAACTGGAACAACTGCAACTGGCTTTCCTCTCAAATGAGGAAACTGCTGCTGCTCACACGAAGCAAAAAATGAATTGAAATCAATGAATAAATTTCTAAGCGGCATAGTCTGAAAATTTTTTGACTAAATAATAACTACTATTTCCATATTTTGAAATGTAAAAGAGATTCATTTTCATTCATTTAAAAAATTTACTTGTTTGTTCTTATTCTTACATCAACAACATGAAAATTATTTTCTTCATCAATTATTAGAGGATTTATATCAAATTCTGTTATCACAGGATTTTCAATCATCATTTTAGCACAGGACTTAATAATTTTTTTCAATTCAGCCAAATTGTTGAATTGTTCATTGCGAACACCTTTAAGTATTTTCCCAATTTTTGTTGATGCAATTATTTCGTCAACATCCTCTTCACTTAAATAACATGATTTGATTGCCACATCATCAAAAACCTCAACATATTTCCCGCCAAGTCCAAACATTATCATTGGTCCAAAAGAAACATCTCTATAACCTCCAATTAAAATTTCATGAACTGGTTTAATATACTTTTGAATTAAAAATTGTTCAATCTGATATCCATTTTGTTCTAAATTGTTTTGAATATTTTTAGCAGCTGTCAAAAGTTCTTCTTTATTTTTAATATTCAATATCACTGCTTTTGCTTCTGTTTTATGAATTAAATTTTTGCAAAGTCCTTTTAGAACAAGAGGATAAAAATGTTCTTCTGTGTTTTCTAAATCATCCGGCAAACAAATGTTACTTTGAACCAATGGAATGTCATAGGCAGAAAGAAGTTTTTTCAGCTCTAATTGATTTAAAATTTTATTCGATAAAAAGGCAAAATCTTTTTTTTCTATTGAAGAAATCAACTCATAGCTTTTTGTGTTCACTCTTCTCTTTAAATAAAAAAGCATATTCGAAATAACTTCTGGAGGGTCTTCAGGATTTCTAAAAACTGGCAATTTATATTTTGAATTATTCCGGTAATACTGCCAGAACTCTGGCAAAGGCATTGCTACTTGAAATATTGGTTTTTTACTTTCAATAGAATTTATTCCTTCAATAACTTCAAAAGCAGAAACCATAATCGGTTCAACAAAAATAGAGATAACAGCATCAACATTTTCATCTTGAATAATTGTTTCAATAACATTTTTAAAAGTTTGTGCATCTCCATTTGGCAAGAGGTCAACTGGATTTTCTACGCTTCCTTCGGGATGAACAATTTTTCTTAATTTTTCTTTTGTTTCATATGATAATGAAGATAAGAGCAAGCCTTCTTTTTCAATTTTATCTGCACAAAGAATTGCCGGACCACCAGCATTTGTTACTACAGCAATTTTATTACCTTGCGGCAGTGGAAAATTTTCAAATCCTTTTGCAGTATTAAAAAGTTCATTCAAATTCTCTGCTCGAATAATTCCAAACTGACTCAAAATAGAATCAACTATTTTATCTGTTGTACTCAATGCACCTGTATGAGATATTGCGGCTTTCATTCCACTTTGAGTTCTTCCTGCTTTAAGAATTATAACTGGTTTGGTAATTTCACCTTTAATAAATTTCTTTATAAAACTCTCGCCATCAACAAAACTCTCGAGATAAAGAGCTATTGTTTTAATGTTTTCATCTTTTTGCCAGAACTCTAAAATATCATTTTCATTAACATCTGCTTTATTTCCAACACTTATGAAATGAGCAAATTTTATATCTGTTTCTCTAAGTGAATTAAGAACTGCTGCTCCAAGAGCTCCGCTTTGAGACAAAAATCCGGTAGAACCAGTCTCGGGTTTTTCGGCAACAAATGTTGCATTGAGTTTTACTTCATTAAGAGTATTTATTACTCCCATGCAATTTGGTCCAACTAATCTCGCCCCTGAATTCTTGATTAAATCCAAAATTCGTTTTTCTAATTTTTCTCCTTCCAAACCAATTTCTTTGAAGCCTGCTGTTACAAGAATTATTGATTTAACATTTTTATTCAATAATGAATTTATTGATTCTTCAGCAACATATTTAGGAACAACTACAATTGCCAGATCAATTTTATCAGAAATTTCTTCAACTGATTTAAAACATTTGTAAGATAAAATTTCATCGGCTTTAGGATTAACGGGATAAATTTTACCTTTATAACCATAATCGCGAATATTCTTCAACAATTCATAACCAATGCTTTTTTCTTTGGTCGATGCACCAACAATGCAAATTGATTCTGGATAGAAAAATTTTTTTAGTGATTCCATCTTTCACCTTAATTATGAATAAGCTTTAACTCTTTTCTTCAACTGTTAAATTAATTCTTTTTGGAATGAAGATAAAAAGCATTTTTTTATAAAAAATATTAGTTTGCATACGGATTCAAAGGAAATTAATCATGAATAACATAAACAATGAAAAAGAATCTGAAAGAAATGAATTAAAAAATGAAAGAGAGAATAATTATATTTTTCAAAACGCTATCTGTCCATTCTGCAACTCAAGGACTACAATGATTTTAGACCACAAAAAAATTGAAAACCAAAAATCAGATTGGATTTGTCTGGTATGCGGCCATGTATTCGAGTATGTGAAAAATTCTTAATGCTTCATTGAATTCATTGCATCTTTAACAGGCACTTTCATTTTAATTTCTTTTGAGTGTTTAAATTTTAAAACAAGATTTATTGTATCGTTGTTCTTCAAGTTTCTAATTAAATTAATCAGCATAATATGAAGTCCACCGGGTTTAAAATTAACTTCGGATTTTGCAGGAATCTCTACAAATTTAACAGCACGCATTCCCATTTTATTATTTTCATTAAAAGTTTCATGTATTTCTACTACCTCGGCAGAATTTGATTCAGCACTAATTAAAGTATCATTTTTTGCACTGTTATTTGTAATTTTAAAATACACAGCAGAGTTACTGCCTTTTGCAGAAACTCGTGCCCAGGCATCTTTTATATTAATAGTTTGTGAGTAATTGCTGTTTGTCAGAATAATTGAGATACCTAATAAAAATAATCTTATATGTTTCATAATTATCCTCTGAATATTTTATGTAAAGATATATATTATTAAAACAACAATAAACGAGTGATAAAAAATTATTGTTTTTATATTTTGGTAAATAAATAAAAAAGAAAGGGTATAAAAATGGAATACACATATTTAGGCAGAACAGGATTAAAAGTAAGTCGACTTTGTTTGGGAACAATGAATTTTGGTCCTTTCACAAGTGAAGAAGAAAGTTTTAAGATAATGAGTCGTGCTCTTGAACTTGGCATAAATTTTTTTGACACAGCAAATGTATATGGCTGGGAAAAAGGAGTCGGTTTTACAGAACAAATTATCGGCCGTTGGCTTTCTGAAGATAAAAGCAGAAGAGATAAAATTGTTCTTGCAACAAAAGTTTATGGTAAAATGGGAGAAGGACCAAATGATTCAAAACTTTCAGCTTATCACATTAGAAAAGCCTGTGAAGACAGTTTAAGAAGACTTCAAACAGACCATATTGATTTATACCAGATGCATCATATAGACCGCAACACTCCATGGGAAGAAATTTATCAGGCAATGGAACAGCTTGTAAGAGAAGGTAAAATAATTTATGTGGGAAGTTCTAACTTTGCTGCATGGAATCTTGTTGAAGCATTTTATAAAGCAAAAGAGAGAAATTTTTTGGGTATTGTTTCTGAACAAAGTATTTATAGTTTAAGAAACAGACATATTGAACTGGAAGTTATCCCAGCTTGCAAAGCATTGGGCATTGGATTAATTCCATGGAGTCCATTAGGTGGCGGTATCTTATGTGGAGTTTTAGAAGGAGTAAAAGAAGGACGAAGAACAAGAGAACCATTACAAAAATCAATTGAAAAATTACGTCCTCAGATTGAAGCTTATGAAAAATTATGCAAAGAAATAAATCAAAAGCCGGCCGATGTTGCACTTGCATGGGTGTTGAACAATCCAGTTGTCACTTCACCAATAATTGGTCCAAGAACTTTAGAACAACTTGAAGAAAATGTAAAAGCACTTGAATTAAAATTATCAGATGATGTATTGAAAAAATTAGATGAAATCTGGCCAGGACCTGGAAATCAAGCTCCAGAAGCTTATGCATGGTAATCTTAAATTAGAAATAAAAATTATTTATAATAATATAGGTGCGCTATGAAATTGAAAATTTTCTTGTTGCTGATTCTTACATTAATTCAGAATAATTTATTTCCACAAAACAAAAATCTAACTTATAAACAGGTTTATAATTTTGCAGAACCTCGATTAACAAAACCACTGCCACAGTTAAAAGGCTGGCTTGATGATAATCATTATCTCGAATTAAAATCAGATTCAACAAAATCTATCTTTCAGCCAGTATTAATGAAAGTAAATGTAAATAGTGGCTTGTCAGAAATATTTATTGATTACAGAAAAATAAATGAGAATTTACCAAAAGGATTTAATGTTGAATATGCAATTACATCTTCAGATTATAATGGATTTTTATTCAACGAAAAAAATGACTTGTATTATTATTCACTCAATAAAAATAATTTTATACAATTAACAAGAGATACGATAGAAGAAAAAAATCCGAAATTTTCTCCTGACGGAAAAAAAATTGCTTATACAAAAAACAATAATCTATTTGTATACGATTTAGAAAAACAAAAAGAAATTCAGCTTACATTTGATGGAAACAATTTAATTTACAACGGCTGGGCTTCCTGGGTTTATTATGAAGAAATACTTGGTAGAGCAAGTCAATACGCTGCATTCTGGTGGTCGCCAAACAGCAATAAAATTTGTTTCTTGAGATTTGATGATTCTCCTGTGCCGGAATTCCCTCTATATCGAGCTGATGGACAACATGGCAGCCTTGAAATTCAACATTATCCTAAAGCAGGCGACCCAAATCCAAAAGTTAAATTTGGTATTGTTGATTTAAATAATTATAAAATTGTCTGGGCAGATTTTGATGAAAATATTGACCAATACATTGCATGGCCATTCTGGACTCCAGATGGAAATCAACTTACAATTCAATGGATGAATAGAGCACAAGATAATATCAAAATTTATTTTGTTGATACATCAACAGGAAAATTAAAAGAACTATACAACGAAACTCAAAATACATGGGTCGAATGGTTTGAAGATTTATATTTTCTAAAAAACAACAAAGGATTTCTATTAAGAACCTCTGTTGATGGCTGGTATCATCTTTATTATTACGATATGAATGGAAAACTAAAACAAAAATTAACCGACAGCAATTTAACTGTCCTTGATATTGCACTTGTTGATGAAATTAAAGAAAAAGTTTATTTTCATGGATGGAAAGACAATTCAACCGAAAAACATTTATTTGTTGTTAATCTAAAAGGAAAGGGACTCAAACAAATCACAACGCTTGAAGGAACTCATACCTGCACAATTTCTCCTAATGCAAAATATTTTTATGACAGATTCAGCAATATAAACACACCTGCAAAAATTGAATTATTCTCTATTGATGGAAAAAAAATTAAAACTCTTGGCGATTCAAAAAATTTGATAATCAATGAATATAAACTTGCAAAAGCAGAAATGTTTAGAATTCCAACTGAAGACGGCTATCAGCTTCCTGCTATATGGTATTTACCTCCCGATTTCGACGAAAACAAAAAATATCCTGTTATATTTTCAATTTATGGTGGACCTGGAACTCCAACTGTTCGAAATGCTTTCCCTTATTTTCTGGAACCTTACTATCTCGCCCAAAATGGAATTATTTATATTTCAGTAGACCATCGAGGTTCTGGACACTTTGGCAAAAAAGGGATTGACTTAATGCATCGCAATCTTGGTAAATGGGAAATGCATGATTACATCGAAGCAGTAAAATGGTTAAAGAAAAAATCATTTATTGATACAACAAAAATTGCAATCAATGGCGGAAGTTACGGTGGATATATTACAGCTCTTGCTCTAACTTATGGCTCAAATTATTTTAATTATGGAATTGCAGAATTTGGTGTAATGGACTGGCATCTTTATGACAATGTTTACACTGAAAGATATATGGACAAACCAAAAGAAAATGAAGAGGGTTATAAAAAATCCTCTGTCCTTAATTATGTAAAAAATTATAAAGGAAAACTTTTAATCACACACGGCACAATGGATGATAATGTTCACATGCAAAATTCAATTCAATTGATTTATGAACTGCAAAAACTAAATAAAGATTTTGAAATGATGATTTATCCAAATGCACGACATGGCATTACAATGCCTCTTAGAAATCATTCCCTCAAATTAAAAACACAATTCTGGTTTAAATATTTACTTGACAAAGAATTAAATATTGAAAAAGATTAAATCAATTAAAAAAAAGAGAAAAAAATGGAATACAATGTAAATCCAAAAGAATATTATCCTCCGATGCATTCAGCAGAACATCTTTTGAATGGAACAATGGACAAAATGTTTAATTGTGGAAGAGCATTTAGTGCTCACATCGAAAAGAAAAAATCGAAATGTGATTATCATTTCAATAGAAATTTAACAGAAGAAGAAATTAAAACAATAGAAGAAAAAATTAATTCGCTTATTGCACAGGATTTGCCAATTACAGAAGAATTTATGAAACGAGATGAAGCAGCAAAATATTTCAGTCTTCACCGACTTCCAGAAGAAGCAGGTGAAATTCTGCGCGTAATTAAAATAGGTGATTACGACAAATGTTTATGCAGCGGACCTCATGTTAAATCCACAAAAGAAATTGGTTCATTCAAAATTGTTTCTACAAGTTATGAAAATGGTGTACTGAGAATTAGATTCAAGATAAAAGAAACAAATAATGAAAATTCAAAAACATAAAGGCAAAAATGTATAATGCAATAAGCTTTGAAGAAGCAAATAAATATTTTAATACACACAAAATTGTTCTTACATATTTCAGCACAAATGATTGTAATGTATGTAAAGTTCTAAAACCAAAGGTCAAAGAATTAATTGAATATGAATTCCCATTGATAAATTTTCTTTACATAAATGTGAATGAATCAAAAGAAATTGCAGCTCAGTTCAGCGTATTTGCAATTCCGACAATCATCTTATTTATTGATGGGAAAGAATATATTAGAAAATCTCGATTTATAAATTTAGAAGAATTGAAAAGTGAATTAGACAGAATTTATAACCTGATTTTCTAAGGTTTAAGATTAACTATTATTAATGGAATAATTTACCTGTGACCAAAATTTCCCAAAATGTAAAAACGAAATGCTTTTCTTATATTTGCATTTAATTTTCAGAATAAGTTGAGATACAAATGCAGCCAAGAAGTCATTCTGATATCCCAAAAGCTTATAATCCAAAAGATGTTGAAGACAAATGGTATAAATACTGGTATGACCATAATCTTTATCATTCAGAAGTTGATGAAACAAAAACACCTTACACAATTGTAATTCCTCCGCCAAATATTACTGGTATTCTTCACATTGGACACATTCTTAATAATACACTTCAGGACATTTACATTCGTTACAAAAGAATGAAAGGATTTAATGCTTGCTGGGTTCCGGGGATTGACCATGCATCAATTGCAACAGAAGCCAAAGTAGTTGCAATGTTAAAAGAAAGAAATATTACAAAAGATAAAATTTCGCGAGAAGAATTTCTGAGATATTGCTATGAATGGAAAGAAAAATATGGCGGAATAATTTTTCAACAATTAAGAAAGCTTGGCGTAAGCTGTGACTGGCAGCGTGAACGCTTTACAATGGATGACCATTACTATCGAAAAGTCATAGAAGCTTTTGTTAGACTTTATAAAGAAGGCTATATATATCGCGGCTACAGAATGGTAAATTGGGACCCGGCTTCCAAATCTGCAATTTCCGATGAAGAAGTTTTTTATAAAGAAATAAAAGGAAAACTCTATTACTTAAAATATCCGGTAAAAGAATCAAATGAATTTATAATCGTTGCTACTACACGTCCCGAAACAATGCTCGGTGATACTGGAGTTGCTGTTAATCCTGCAGATGAACGTTATAAACATTTAATTGGCAAAAAAATAATTCTTCCAATTGTTGGAAGAGAAATACCAATTTTTGCCGATGAATATGTTGACATGACTTTTGGAACAGGAGCAGTAAAAGTAACCCCTGCTCATGATGCTAACGACTACGATATGGGATTAAGACACAATCTTGAAATTATAAACATATTCAACGAAGATGCTACAACAAATGGAAATGTTCCTACTGAATTTCAGGGATTGGACAGATATGATGCAAGAAAAAAGGTTATTGATAGATTTATAGAATCAGGATTACTTCATAAAGAAGAAGATTATATAACCAAAATTGGTTACTCTCAACGAGGCAACGTCCCTATCGAACCATATCTTTCAGAACAATGGTTCATGAGAATGAAAGAATTAGCTGAACCAGCATTAAGAGTTGTTCTTGAAGGGAAAATAAAATTTCATCCCGAACACTGGATTAAAACATATGAACACTGGATGACAAATATTAAAGATTGGTGTATCTCTCGTCAATTATGGTGGGGACATCGCATTCCTGTTTGGTATCATAAAGAAACCGGAGAAATTTATTGTGAAGTTAATCCTCCAGAAGATATTGAAAACTGGCGTCAGGATGATGATGTGCTTGATACATGGGCATCGAGCTGGCTATGGGCTCAAGATGTTTTTACAAATGAACGCGACCAGAAATATTATTATCCAACTGACCTGCTTGTTACCGCTCCAGATATAATTTTCTTCTGGGTTGCAAGAATGATTATTGCCGGTATGCATTTTATGAATGAGATTCCATTCAAAGATGTTTATTTCACAAGTACTGTGCGCGATACTCAGGGAAGAAAAATGAGTAAATCTCTCGGCAATTCCCCTGACCCGCTCGACTTAATAAATGAATATGGTGCAGATGCTCTAAGATTTACAATGACATACATCTCTCCACTTGGTCAGGATGTTTATTTCAGCAACGAAATGGTAGAATTAGGAAGAAACTTTGCAAATAAAATCTGGAATGCCGGCAGATTTTTATTGATGAATGCTCAAAACATTAAAATAGATTTGTCCCTTAAAGATAAATATATTGATTTTACCGACAGATGGATTTTTTCCCGCTTCCACAAAACAATTAAAGAATTTACAAACGCAATTGATAACTTCGAAGTCAATTCTGCTTCAAAAATTATTTATTCTTATGTGTGGAATGACTTTTGCGATTGGTATGTAGAACTTTCAAAATTCAGATTATATCATGGCAGCGACGAAGAAAAATCTGCTGTTCTTACAAGAGCAATTTTATTATATGAAGAAATGTTGAAACTTGTTCATCCATTTATGCCTTTTATAACAGAAGAAATATGGCAGATGCTTGATGAAAGAAAAGATGGCGAAAGCATTTCAATAACCTCTTTCCCTGAATTCAATGAAAAAATGATTGATGAAAAAGCAGAAAAAGAAATTGAATTCGTTCAAAATATTGTTACTGCAATTAGAAATATTCGTGGAGAGATGAATATTCCTCCTGCCAAACAAATTAATGTTTATCTTAAAACAGATAAAATTACTGAAGAACAAAGTAATTACATAAAATCACTCGTAAAAATTGAAAATTTGATAATTGATTCTCAAATTCACAAACCAAAGGCAAGCGCCTCAGCTGTAGTAAAAGAATGCGAAATTTACGTTCCTCTTGAAGGCTTAATTGATATAAATGTTGAAAGACATCGAATTCAGAAAGAAATTGCAAGGCTAACTTCTTCGCTTGAATCTGTAAAGAAAAAATTATCCAACGAAAGTTTTATTACAAAAGCTCCAGCAGATATAATTGAAAGAGAAAAAAATAAATTAAATGACTGGCAAAAAGCTCTTGAAAAACTTCAGAATATACTATCAGATTTAAATTAATCGAAGCTTTTTTTAATTTTTCAAAAAACTTTTTATAAAATGTTTTTAGAAGAAGAGCCTTCTAAGCAGGATATAATTGAAGCTCATGAAAGAATAAAAAACTACATTCACAAAACTCCTATTTTAACATCGAGTTCAATTAACTCTTTATTTGGCTGTAATCTTTTTTTCAAATGTGAAAACTTTCAAAAGATTGGGGCATTCAAAATTAGAGGGGCAAGTAATGCTGTTCTCTCATTAAGCAATGAAGAAATTAAAAATGGTATTGCAACTCATTCTTCAGGGAATCATGCTGCAGCAATAGCTTTATCGGCAAAAATTAGAAATGTCCCTGCTTATATTATAATGCCAAATAACGCATTAAATTCTAAAAAGAAAGCAGTTGAAAGTTACGGAGGAAAAATTATTTACTGTGAACCCAATCTTAAATCAAGAGAAGAGACTGTGAATGAGTTAATTAGAAAAAATAATGCTGTTCTAATTCACTCTTATGATAATTACTCTGTAATAGCAGGACAGGCAACCTGTGCAAAAGAAATCTTTGAAGAGCTTTCTGATAAAATTAAAATTGACTATATAATTGCACCAGTTGGTGGCGGAGGATTATTGAGCGGAACCTCTTTAAGCACAAAATGTTTTTATCCTTATGCAAGAGTAATTGGAGCTGAACCAAAGGGAGCTGATGATGCTTTTCGTTCAATACGTGATAATGTAATTTATCCTTCAATTAATCCTCAAACAATTTGTGATGGTTTGCTTACTCAACTTTCTGAAAAAACTTTTTCTATCATCAAAAAAAATGTTTATAAAATTTTAACTGCCGAAGAGGAATCAATTATTTATTGCACAAAACTAATCTGGGAAAGAATGAAAATAATTGTTGAACCATCAAGTGCTGTTGCTCTTGCAGTTGTATGGGAAAACAAAGAAGAATTTATCGACAAGAACATTGCAATTATAATTTCTGGCGGTAATATCGATTTGGAGAAATTTTCATTTAATATAAAAGTTAAGACTTAATTCCAATTTCAAAAAAAAGCCTGACTGAAGAAATAATCTTCATCAGGCTTCTAATTTTTGGCAATTACTTTTAATTATACATCAAAGTATTGCTCAAATTCGAATGGATGAGGACGAAGAGCCATCGGTTTAATTTCTTTTTCGATTTTATAATTAATCCACGCATTAATTACATCTTCGGTAAATACATCTCCTTTAAGTAAGTATTCATGGTCATCTGCAAGAGCTTTTAATGCAGCACTTAGAGATTCAGGAGTTGATGGAACATTCTTTAATTCTTCTGGTGACATATCATAAATATCTTTATCGAGTGGTTCACCGGGGTCAATTCTATTTATAATTCCATCAAGTCCAGCCATTAAAATTGCTGAAAAAGCAAGATATGGATTGCTTGATGGATCCGGGCAACGAAACTCTATTCGTTTGGATTTTGGAGAAGGAGAATACATGGGTATTCTAATAGATGCACTTCTATTTCTTTGAGAATAAGCAAGATTAACCGGAGCTTCGAAACCTGGTACAAGTCTTTTGTAAGAATTAGTTGTTGGGTTAGTAAATGCAAGAAGTGAAGGAGCATGTTTTAATAGACCGCCAATAAAATATAAAGCTGTTTCACTCAATCCAGCGTAGCCTCCGCCAGCAAACAACGGCTTATCTTTCAGCCATAAACTGACATGAACATGCATACCACTGCCGTTATCACCAAAAATTGGTTTGGGCATATATGTTACAGTTTTATTGTGTTTTCTTGCTGTATTTTTTACAATGTATTTGAACATCAACAACTGGTCAGCTGCTCTTAATAATGGCTTAAATTTCATATCAATTTCACATTGACCACCACTCGCAACTTCATGATGCTGAGCTTCTACTTCAATACCAACTTTAATTAAATTCTGAACCATCTCATTTCTTAAATCCATTAACTTATCAGTTGGTGGAACTGGAAAGTAACCTTCTTTATAACGAGGTTTATAACCAAGATTTGGATTCTCTTCTCTGCCCGAGTTCCATTTTCCTTCAATAGAATCAAGATAATAGAAAGCAAAGTTTGGTCCAGAATCAAAACGAACATCATCAAATACAAAAAATTCAGCTTCGGGCCCAAAGTAGGATGTATCAGCAATACCTGTTGATTTTAAATAAGCTTCTGCTTTTTGTGCAATATTTCTTGGACAGCGTGCATATTTTTCTTTTGTAATAGGTTCATAAACATCACATATTAGAGACAATGTTGGTGCTTCTATGAAAGGATCTACAAACATAGTTTCGGGATCAGGAATAATAAGCATATCACTTTCATTAATACTTTTCCAGCCTCTGATTGATGAACCATCAAATCCAAATCCATTTTCGAATGATGATTCATCAAGCTGATTTGCCGGAACAGTAAAGTGCTGCCATTGACCCGGAAAATCCATGAATTTGAAATCAATAAATTCAATTTTGTTATCTTTTATGAAAGATAACACCTTTTCAATTGGTGATTCTGTTTTGCCCATTTTTGTTACTCCTTAGATATTTATTTTTGTTGTTTCTTTGATTGTTGATAATACAAAATTTGTTACTGTTCTTGTTACACCCTGCCAGGATTGAATTTTGCTTAACAACTGTTCCAATGACTTGGTATCTTTTACTATTGCTTTAAGTATATGAGAACCTTCTCCCAAAATTGCATGACATTCTAATATCTCGGGTGTTTTTTTAACATGCTCAATTAATTTTTCATAATTTTTTGAGGAATCCATAAATACAACTATAAAAACCATAATATCATAACCAAACACATGACGATTCAATTTAGCATAGTAACCTTCGATAACATTATTATCTTCAAGCTTTTTTAATCTTTCGCTAAGCGAAGGTAAAGATAAACCGATAAGCTCCGCCAGCTCACTTCTTTTTGTTCTGCCGTGTTCCTGGAGCTTTTTTAGTATTGAAATATCTAATTCATCAATCATATTTACTCTTATTTTTTTAGGTAATTTGTAAATTATGGTTTAAAATATAAGGTTTGGTCGGAAAATTTGCAAATATTTTTTTAATTAGAAGGGCATTTTTTTGTCTGATTGGCAGAATCTTTATAAAATTCTAAATCGCAATGCTTCAAAAATCTTTTTTATTACATCATTTTCTTCATTTAACTTGATTGTATAATTATTAAACTCTCTTCTAATCCTGTAATGTTTTCTTAAGCTGTCAAAATATATCCCGAAGTCATCGGGATTATAGTTTTTTGCTTGCTTTAAAAGATGGCTGTCTTCCTCTATATCATATATTTTTTTACAAACTTCATTAAGCATCTTTTCTATCGATTCATTAATATCAATTGTGATTAAGGAATTTTCCACTTCATTCACTACGGGTTGCCATGATGGTTTAACATTCATATAATCACAAAATTTATTGTATATAAAAACAGTGCTGTTGATTTTACCTTCATACGAATAACCTGCAATATGCGGTGTTCCAATGTTTACTAAATCAAGCAACTGAGTATCTATCTTAGGCTCGTTTTCCCACACATCAAGTATTGTAATTAAATCTTTTTTCTCAACTAATCTTCTTTTAAGAACTTGATTATCTACAACTGGACCACGCGAAGAATTAATTAAAATTGCTCCTTTTTTTATTAATCCAATATTACTTTCATCTAAAAGATGAAAAGTTTTATCGATTCCACTTTTATTGAGCGGAACATGAAATGTTACAACATCACACAAAAGAGTTTCATCTAAAGAACAAAATTCCTCAGGATATCCTTCTCTTTGAAGAGGGGGGTCATTAATCAAAACTTTAAATCCAAGGGCTCGTGTAAACTTAGCCACCTTTTTTCCGATGTTACCGTATCCAATTATTCCAATTGAGCTTTCACTAAACTTTTTACCAAGTTTATAAAATATTGATGTGACAGCACAAATAACATATTCTGCTACAGAATATGCATTACAACCGGAAGCATCTGCAAATGCAATATTTTTTTCTTTTAGATAATCTTTATCTATATGGTCAGTGCCAATTGTTGCAGTAGCTACAAATTTAATATTTGTACCTTCGAGCAAATCCTTATTTACTTTTGTAACTGAACGAACAAGCAGAACATCTGCATCTTTTAAATCACCTTTTGTAATTGACCTCCCGGCTAATAATTTTACATCACCAAAAGCACTAAAAGCTTCTTTAACTTGAGGAATATTTTCATCTGCGATTATTAACATGGTTCTTAATTTCCTAAAAAATTATTCTTGAAGTTCAAATATAGGAATGTTAATAGCTATATTAAATTTCATCATAAATATTTTTTAATTGCAATTATGGATTTTCAAAACCGAATCATCATTTATCCTGAAAATTTGTAATCACTTTAATATTTGTTTATTTTTGCCAAAATTTTTTGATTCCACAATAAAAAATCAAAAGGAGTACCTTTATAAAATGAAATTCAAAAAACGAACACATACATGTGGTGAGTTAAGAGAATCAAACATTGGCCAAGATGTTGTATTAAACGGTTGGGTAGCAACCAGACGTGATTTAGGAGGTGTAATTTTTATTGAATTGAGAGATAGATATGGAATTACTCAAATTGTATTTGAACCCGGACATAATGCAGAAGCACATGAGCATGCAAAAAAATTAAGAAGCGAATATGTAATTTCTGTTGAAGGAAAAGTAAGAAAACGACCCGAAGGAACTGAAAATCCTGCTTTAGAAACAGGATACATTGATGTAATGGCCGATAAACTTATCATTTTGAATCCTTCTGAAACTCCACCTTTCCCAATTGAAGACAATATTGATGTGAATGAAGACATTAGATTAAAATATAGATATCTCGATTTAAGAAGACCTGAAATGCAAAAAAATCTTTTGCTTCGACATAAGATGTACCAGCTTACAAGAAAATATTTTGATTCCCATGGATTTATTGAAGTAGAAACCCCTGTTCTAATGAAAAGCACCCCCGAAGGTGCAAGAGATTTTCTTGTGCCAAGCAGATTGCACAAAGGAAAATTTTATGCATTACCACAATCACCTCAAACTTATAAACAGATTTTAATGGTTGCCGGATTTGACAGATATTTTCAAATTGTGAAATGTTTTAGAGATGAAGACTTAAGAGCCGACCGTCAATATGAATTTACCCAAATTGATATTGAAATGTCATTTGTTGATGTGGAAGATATTCTGGAGATGGCTGAGGGATTAATGAAAATTTTCTTCAAAGAAATCTGGGATATCGACCTTAAAACTCCAATTCCTCGCTTAACTTTTGAAGAAGCTATGGAAAAATATGGAAGTGATAAACCAGATTTGAGATTTGGTCTTGAACTTAAAACACTTAATGATGTTTTCAAAAACTCAGAATTTAGAGTTTTCAAAGAATCAATTTCAAAAAATGGAATTATCACAGGTCTTGTTGCAGAAGGCTGCGGAGATTACACAAGAAATCAGTTAGATGGATTGACTGACTATGCAAAGAAGTTAGGTGCAGGAGGTTTAATCTGGATGCGCGTTAAAGAAAATGATGTTGAAGCTCCAATTGCAAAATTTTTAAGTGATGATGAAAAAAAGAATTTAATTACAGCTCTTCAAGCAAAACCAGGCGATTTAATATTGCTGTTAACAGGAGAGAAGCTAAGAACACTTTCCATAATGGGCACATTACGTCTTGAAATGGCTAAGCGAATGAATTTAATTAAATCGGACGCACAACCATCACTTCTCTGGGTTACAGATTTCCCATTATTTGAATGGGACGATGAAACAAAACGATATTATGCTATGCACCATCCTTTTACATCGCCAAGACTTGAAGATATAGATTTGATGGAAACAGAACCGTTAAAAGTAAAAGCCCGTGCTTATGATCTGGTATTAAATGGAAATGAAATTGCTGGCGGCAGTATTAGAATTCATAATGCAGATTTACAAGCAAAGATGTTCAAAGTTCTTGGCATTGATGAAAACGAAGCTAAAGAAAAATTTGGATTTTTGATGAATGCATTTAAATATGGTGCACCACCTCATGGTGGAATAGCCTTTGGTTTCGATAGACTTGTAATGCTCTTTGCTAAAAAGTCATCTATTCGTGATGTGATTGCATTTCCGAAAACATCAAGTGGAATGTCTTTAATGGATGATTCACCTTCTTATGTAGACGAATCACAATTAACCGAACTTCACATAAAAGTTAGATAAATCTGCCATTTTAGGAGGGTTATTCGTTTTTAGGAATAACCTTTCTAAACAATAACACTAAAGAAAAATTAAATATTTTCGATAATGTAAGTGGAGAACGATTCCTTTTCTTCCAACTTCTACTGAATTTTAATTTGAATTAATTTATGATTTCTTATTCGTTAAAATTTTTTGTCCCACTCATTAAAATAGAGGGAAGTTATTCCAGCCGGTGTTTTGCCCTCGACATCGGCTTCTGCACTTCCCTCTATCCCCATCTATGCTAATAAAAATCAATTGGTATTTCTTAACAATTAATTTTATTTTTAATAATAATTAATTAATTCAGAAATGAAAGAAACAAGTAAATATAAAATCGGTCTACTTTCTGAAAAGATTGACATCCAAAAAATTCTTAATCATTATAAATTAACATTTGCTTTTCTGCTGATTGGATGGACAATTATTATAATTTTTTTCCTTTCCTGGAAAATATCCGAGCTTAATTCAACAAATCTCGAATTAATTTTGAACGAAGCCCGCATACTTGCAGAGCGCGATACACTTTATACAAACTGGGTTATATCTCACGGCAGTGTTTATATAAAAAGTAATAACTCAAACAAAAACAATAAAAATAATTTTAACTTTGTTCCACCTGCTTTAATGCATAAACAATTACAACAGCAATTAAAAGATAAAAATAAGTTAATAATCAAATTAACATCATTAAACTCTATTAATCCTGAATATAAAGCTGACGACTGGGAATCAAAATCATTTGAACATTTCAAGAAAGGAAAAAATGAATTTTATTCCTTTGATACAATTAACAACAAAAAATACTTTCGATATATCATCCCATTGAAAATTAAAAAAGAATGTTTATCGTGTCATGCAAATCAAAAAATTGGAGAGATTAAAGGAGCTTACAGCATAGCACTTCTTTCTTCAAATTACGATAGATATTACAATCATCAACTAAAAAATGACATAATTCTTCATCTATTGATTTGGTTCATCGGTTCATTTGCTTTCACTTTTGTATTCAGAAAATTGTACTCATATTTGAAAGAAATAAAACTGAGTCAGGAACAGTTTTATGAGCTACTTAATAATTCCCCAATGAGTACATTCATTAAAGATGGTGAAGGAAATTTAATTTATATGAATAAAATTGCAGAACAATATCTCCCAGAAAAATTCAGGAATGGAAAGTGGAAAGGATTAAAAGATTCAGATATTTGGGAACCTGAGATTGTTCAAAAACTCCGTGAGCATGATACAGAAGTTCTAATTTCAATGCAATCAAAAGTATTTGAAGAGACAATCATGAGCGAAGGGAAAAAACATGTGTGGTTAACTCATAAGTTTCCATTGAAGGATACATCAAGCGGAAAAGTTTATATAATAGGCATGGAGATTGACATAACAGAAAGAAAAGAAAAAGAAGATGAAATTAAAAAGTATTCCAGACAGCTTGAAGAATTAAATAAGAATAAAGATAAATTTATTTCAGTTTTAGCTCATGATTTAAGAGGTCCATTTACACCTATTCTTGGTTATACAGATCTGTTGGCTACCAGTGCTGAATATCTTACCTATCAGGAAATCAAAGAATTTGCACATAGTCTTGATGTGATTGTAAAAAATCAATTTCAATTGCTTGAAAATGTACTTGATTGGAGTCGCCTCGAAGGAAACAGATTGAAAATTGAACCGAGAGAATTAAACTTATTTGATGAGGTTAAGAAAATTTTAAATCTCTATCAACCAATTTATAATGACAAAGAAATTCAAATCATTGAGAAAGTAGACCCTGCTTATGAAATAATTACAGACCAGCATTCACTAAATACTATTCTGAGAAATTTAATTTCCAATGCTATTAAATTTACACCTCATAAAGGGACAATTCAGATTATTGCTTCAAAAGAAAATAATGGCTATAAAATTAAAATTATTGATTCGGGAGTAGGAATTCCAAAAGAAAATCTCCCCAAAATTTTTGGTGGTGAATCTGGTTTTACAACAAGAGGAACAAACAACGAAAAGGGAACTGGACTTGGTTTAACAATATGCAAAGAGTTAATTGAAAAACTTGGCGGAAAAATTTGGGTTGAAAGTGAAGTGGGAAAGGGAAGCACATTTACAATTTTTCTTCCAAATTTGAAAATTGAAAATCAATAGTCAACTATATTAATCAAAACTCAAGTGTCATCTTCAAGTAAGCATAACTCGAATAGAATGATTTTTCTTTTGTAATATTTTTTTCAATCAAGTAAGTATAATTCAAATCAAAAAATATTTCTCTAAAAGGTTCATAACGAAAACTAAGTGTAAAAATATCTTTATTAATCCTTTCACCATCCAAAAACTTGATATGCTTCGGGTCAACACCTTGTCTGAATGGCTGAAGTGCATCACCCCCGGCATTAAAAACTAAATTGCCAAGAGCATCATAAATATTTTCACCTGAACGAATGTGTTGATATTTAAAATTTCCTCTCAGCTTTTCAGAAAAATTATATGAAAGTTTAGAGCAAATTTCATCTGCATTTGGTCCAATTCGATGCCCGAGCAATTCACTATGTGCTGTGTAAGAATTTTTAATATTAGTATGGCTATAAACATATGGACGAATTTTTGTATACTCCATAACAAATGACAAATCACTAATTGATAATGGTGAATACCAGAAAAGTCCTATTTGATATGCAGTTTTATTTGAATATAAATCTAAATCTTGAAGGTGAGAAAGAATATTTTCATCAAGAAAAAAAGTTGCTTGCAGTTCGAGATTTTTAAGAAAGTCCGATTGAAAATCTAAAAAGAGAACACCATTATCTCTATCCTGCAAAGACATTTCCTCGAACTTATAAAATGCAAATGGATTCAGATAAGCAAGGTCAATTCCTCTTCCAGTATAAATAATTGCTTCTCCAATTCCTGCTTGAAATAAATTTTTGAATGTAAATTTCAATTTGTTATAAGCATAAAATTTTGTGTAATTAAGAGAACGGTCTTCATGAAATTCACCTACTGTAGTTGCATGAAGAGAAGAAAAACTAATAATTCCATAATTAAAATCCATTTTTATAAAATCGAGATAAGGATGGTCTCCAGAAAGAACAAGTTTACTGCTGTATCCATATCCCAATTTTATTTTTTCTCTTCCAATTTGAAATGATAATTTCATTTTATCAATTGGCTCGGTGAAATATCTTAAGTATCCTTCTGTAAAATCGTAGTTGCTAATATTTTCAATATTCTCATAAAATTTGAAATTATATCTTAATCGCGGGTCGAATGTGGTTGCATAATTTGTCGAACCTGCAACCCCACCTTTTTGCACAACTAAATTATAACCAAGTTTATCGAAGAGAGTACCACGAAGTCTAAATCCAATGTCAAACAATTCAGAATTATTGATTTCAGGTTTGAATATTTGTCCATGCATTGCCCTGCCAAGCATTTCAAGATATAAATTTGCTTTCTCTTCACGATAAGCATAGATGAATTTAATTTTATTTGAAAAAATATCTATTATATCTTTCGAAAATTTTTCTGAATAACCTAAAAATTGCATGGTGTTTGTGGAATCAGCTAAATCATCATAAAATTCATCTTGAAATTTTTTTAATAATTTTTTTTCTGTAGCACTCAACAAATCATATTTGGCTTGAACTTCTTCGAGATGACTTCGAACTTCGGCACGAGACATTATTGGATTATCATCATGAATATAATCCAATATTTTTTTTACCTTCATCTCTTTCAAAAATATATAGACATCATGGTCAACGGGAACATTTTCTTGCTGGGAATAAATGACACAGAAAGATAAAAATATAACCGCAACAATTAAGAAAATTTTTTTCATAGGTATTCAATAGAATTTTAATGTGTGTTCAAATTTAAGAAATAAATCTTGATTCTGCGATTATAACTAATGACTGCATGAAAACATAAATTTAACTATGCTGAAAAAATTTCTTAAGAATCTCCAAAAAATAAAATTGATATTTTTTTGATAAATAACTAAAAGCAAACACATCTTGAAAAAATCTTTAATCCTGATAGAATTTCATGCATCAACATTTTTAGGTGCAAGAAATTTATTGTAAAGAAGCAACCCAACAATTGTGAGTAATCCAATAGAACTAAAAATTATCCAGAGCAGTGTTGGATTTTTAAGATTATCAACAAAATGCACATAAAGATTTGCTCCAAGTATTCCACCAATTCCACTTCCCAGTACACCATATAAAAATGCATATCCAAGATAGAGTGCCTTTTTATCTTCCGGGGCAATTAATCCAACATAACTAATAAATTTAGGATGTGCAGTCATTTCTCCAATTGAGAAAATGAATATTCCAGCAATAAAAACAAATGGATGAGTTGATATAGCAAGAATTGCCATTCCAAGAGTTCCAAGAGCAATACCACCAATCATTGTTGGAAGAGCTTTTTTATTCTTAACAAAATTTGAGATAAAAATTTGAAGAATTATTATTGTGCCGGCATTTATTACAGTAACATGTTCAACATCAAATTTCCAGTTTGGATTCGACACAAAAATTGACAGGAACGAATTTACAAGATTATTTACAGGTGTGGTATCAACATAATCTTTTACATACCAGAGGACCGTATCAAATTGCTGGAAATATAAAATCCAGAATCCAGAATAAATTACAATCATAATGACAAAACGAAAATCACCAAGAACCTTAAACATATCAATCAAAACATTCTTTAATGTTTTAGTGCTTTCGGGTTTATCTGGTTCTTTATAGACAAAAAGATTTAATAGTAAAAGCCAGCCAGTTCCAACTGCTGCCATTATAAAAATATATTTCCATGAAATTTGTTTAAGGATTGGAACAAGAATCAATGGAAACAAAAATGCCCCAAGATTGATTGACCAATAATAAATTCCAAAAGCAAGTGTCGAATTTGATTTATCCGTTGTTCTTGCTATTGTTCCGGAAATAATCGGTTTGAAAAAACCAGCACCAATTGCCATTAAAATCAAGCTCATAAATACAAGAACATAAGAAGTAAATAAAGAAGTAAGAAAGTATCCAAGACTCATCATTACAAAAGCAAACATTAATGTTTTTCTGTAACCAAATCTATCTGCTATTGCACCTGAAAGTATTGGAAGAAAATAAAGCAGAGGTGTTATTGTACTTTTAATTATTCCAACACTTTCTTTAGAAAAACCTAATCCTCCTTCATTAGCATTCAAAATAAGATAGACAGACAATACAGACATAACTCCATAGTAAGACCCGCGTTCAAAAAATTCCATTACTATTACAGTCCAGAAATTTTTTGAGAAGGCTTTAAGGATGCTGACTTTAGAAGTAGAGCTAAAATCCATAAATCTCCACTAAATAATGAACGGATGAATTACTATTCATTGATTATACAATTTAGAAAGAAATAACCAATTACTTTGTAACAAGTTCTTTATCATTAATATGAAGAAGTTCTTTTTCAACTTCTCCTACAACCACATTGCTTACAGATTTTGTTTTCTCGGATAAATAAGAATAAATAACCGGGATTACAAACAATGTTAATATTGTTGAAAAAATTAAACCGCCAATTACTGCAATTCCCATCGATACTCGACTTTCTGAACCAGCCCCAAGTGCAAGTGCTATTGGCAATGTTCCAAGTATGGTTGAAAAACTTGTCATTAAAATAGGTCTCAAACGTAAACTTGCTGCTTCTTTAACTGCTTCTATTACTGAAAGTCCCTGAGCTTTTTTTTGATTTGCAAATTCGACAATTAAAATTCCATTTTTAGTTACAAGACCAATTAACATAATTTGACCAATCTGGCTAAAGATGTTTAATGTTTGATTAAAATACCAGAGAGAAAATAGAGCTCCTGCAATTGCAAGTGGAACAGTAAACATAATTATTAATGGGTCTCTAAAACTTTCAAATTGTGCTGCAAGAGTTAAATATATAAGAATCAAAGCTAAAACAAATGTAAAAAGAAGGCTGGAAGAACTTTCAACAAAATCTTTTGATGCACCTTCAAGAGCAGTAGAAAAGTTATCATCAAGAACCTTTTTAGCAATTGCGTCCATTGCTTTAATTCCATCTCCAATTGTTTTGCCAGGGGCAAGACTTGCAGAAAAGGTTGCGCTTACATATCTATTAAATCTGTAAAGTTGAGGTGGATTACTTCTTTCTCTCATTGTTATAAGATTATCAAGTTGAATCAATTCACCTCGATTATTTCTTACATATAAAGAAGCAAGGTCTATTGGTTTATTTCTATTTTCACGAAGGACCTGGCCAATTACCTGATATTGTTTTCCATTCATTATGAAATAACCAAATCTTTGACCGCTGTAAGCAAGTTGAAGTGTTTGAGTAATATCCATTGCAGTAACACCAAGTTCTCTTGCTTTTGTTCTATTGATTTCAACTACAATTTCAGGTTTATTGAATTTCAGATTAACATCAACATTTGCAAATGTTGGGTCTTCCTGAGCTGCTTCAAGAAATTTTGGGACAACTTCTTTTAACTTTTCAAAGTTTGGAGCCTGCACAACATATTGAACCGGAAGTCCTCCTCTCCTTGTTGAAATCGATTGACTTTGAACAACAAAAGAACGTGCATCATTTAATTTTCGCGTTATGCCTGTAATTTGTTCAGCAATTTCCTGTTGAGTTCTTTTTCTCTTAGATGCATCAGTAAGAACCAATCTGACAAATCCACTATTTGCACCACTTGCTCCACCGCCTCCTGCAGTAACAGAAATAATTGCTTCTGCTTCTTTTATTGAATCCTGAAGAATTTTTGTCATTTGCAAAATATATCTGTCCATCATTTCGAATGATGTTCCTTCAGGCATAGTAGATTGAACACGAATTTCTCCTCGGTCTTCAATTGGTGCAAGTTCTGATTGCAGATTCGTACCAATTAGATAAATTACTACAATTGAAACAATCATAATGAGAAAAGCAAGCCATCGTCTTTTCATAAAATTTTCAAGTGCATTTCGATACGAATTTTCAATCCATTCAAATAATGGTTCTGTTTTATAATAGAACCAGCTATGCTTCTCTTTCGATTTCAGGAATCTTGAGCTTAACATCGGCGTCAATGTAAGAGCAACAAAAGCAGATATTATTACAGAACCAGCAATAACAACTCCAAATTCTACAAACAGCCTTCCGGTTATTCCGCGCAAAAACATAATTGGAAGAAATACTGCTGCCAGTGTAATAGTTGTAGATATAACTGCAAAGAAAATTTCTGATGAACCCTTTGTTGCTGCTTCTACCGGATTCATACCCTGTTCTATTTTTTTGTAAATATTTTCAAGAACAACTATTGCATCATCAACTACAATTCCAATAGCAAGCACCAAACCCAAAAGTGTAAGTACATTAATTGAAAAATTTGCAAGATACATTATGAAAAACGAACCTATTAAAGAAACGGGAATTGCAATTATTGGGATTAATGTAGTTCTCCAATCTCTCAAGAAGAAAAATATAATTAAAATAACCAATGCAAAGGCAAGTAAAATTGTTTCTTTAACTTCTGCAATTGAATTACGAATATATTTTGTTACATCGAACCCAACACCAAGTTCTACATCTGGAGGCAAATCTTTTTTTATCTGTTCAATACGTTTGTAAAATTCATCAGCTATCTGAATATGATTTGCACCAGGTTGAGGAATTAGAACAACTCCAACCATCGGAACACCATCTCTTCTTAAAATAGAGCGGTCGTTCTCAGGATATAATTCTGCATATCCAATATCTTTAAGGCGAACAATTGCACCATTGGATTCTTTGATGATAAGGTCATTAAAATCATCAACTGTTGACAATCGGCTCAGAGTTCTAACAGTTAATTCTGTATTGCTTCCTTCAATTCTGCCGGATGGCAATTCAATATTTTCTCTGTTCAATGCATTTCTAATATCAAGTGGAGTAACACCATGTGCTGCAAGTTTAGAAGGGTCCATCCACAAACGCATTGAATATCTGCGTTCCCCCCAGATATTAACCTGGCTTACTCCTGGAATTGTCTGCAATCTTTCCTTAAAAATATTTTGAGCAATATCAGTTAATTGAAGAAGATTTTTTTTATCACTTTTAATATTCAAGAAAACAATTGGAACTGCATCAGCATCTGCTTTGGATATCGTTGGTGGGTCAACATCTTGAGGAAGACGTGCACGTGCAATTGATACTCTATCTCTTACATCATTTGCAGCAGCTTCAAGGTCTACAGAAACATCAAATTCTACTGTGATTACACTTCTACCATCACGACTTACTGAAGTCAAAGAACGAATTCCTGCTATTCCATTAATTTGTTCTTCAAGTGGTTCTGTAATTTGAGATTCTATAACATCAGCATTTGCTCCAACATAGCTTGTTGATACTGTAATTATTGGCGGGTCAATGCTTGGATATTCTCTTACTCCCAAAAAAGTATAACCAATAATTCCAAATAAAACAATTGTAAGCGACATTACAATCGCAAGAACAGGTCTTCTTATACTTATTGATGATAAACTCATACTAATTTTTTCTCTTTGTTATCAAACATCTTTTGAAGACAATTAATTCACTAAATTTAATTTCACCCTAATATTTGGTTTTAATTGAATAATACCAGAGGTTATTAATGTATCACCTGTTTTAAGACCATTTAATATTTGAACTTCTTTTTCTGTTCTAATCCCTGTTGTAACATACTGAGGTATGGCTCTTCCATTTCGATAAATAAAAACTTTTTCACCTTCAAAATCTGGGACAACCGTTTCCGATGGTACCAATATTGCATTATTAAATTCCTCAAGAACAATATCTATTTCCACATAAGCTCCGGGTGTTAGTTCGCCTCTTTCATTAGGTATTAAAGCACGAGCTTGAACTGTTCTTGT
>JARYLX010000059.1 GCA_029907415.1 Melioribacter sp. | reverse complement strand
TTTTTCAAAAATTACAAGCAATATATCTTCTGTAATTAATCGCATGAATAGAATTGAAGAGGAAGGAATTCTAAATGTTGTTGACAGAGAAGATATTCAAGATTTAATTGAAGAAAGTACTCAGGCAAAAAAAATTGATGAAGAACAATCGGATATCATTTATAAAATAATTGAAATAAGAGAACAAAAAGTTTATGAGGCCATGACGCCAAGGACTGATATTGTAGGCGTTGACATAAAAAGTAGTGTTGATGAAGTTCTTGATAAATTTATTGAATCTGGTTATTCAAAATTAATTGTATACGAAGATAATCTTGATAATATAAAAGGAATGGTTTTAATTAAAGACTTCTTCAAAATGCCTGAAAATCTTGAATCTGTAGTTAGAGAAGTTGTATTTGTGCCGGAGACTAAAAAAAGTCTTGAAATGCTGAATGAATTTTTAGATAAACAATTTTCTATTGCTGTAGTAGTTGATGAATTTGGCGGCACTGCAGGTATTGTAACTATGGAAGATTTAATCGAAGAATTATTTGGTGAAATAAGAGATGAATACGATGTAGAAGAAAAAATTGTAAAAAAGATAAATAACAATACATATATTCTTAGCGGCAAAGTTGAAATTGATTATCTAAATGAAGAACATAATTTTGGAATTGAAGAAGGTGATTACGAAACAATTGCGGGATTTATCACAACTAAATTGGGAAGAATTCCGCTTAAGGGAGAATCATTTAAGATAGACCACTTTTCAATTTTGATTTTAAAATCGAGCAAAACAAAAATTGATTTATTAAAAATAATTGTAGAACTCGAAACGAGAGAATAATAAAATCATACTGTCCATACCTTACATTAAGTTAAATTAAAAAATCATTATCTTTGAAAACAAAAATTGCAGAAAAGGGTTGTTAAATTTTAAGATTAAGCATATAGATATATATTCAAAAGCAAGAGTCGGTGAATTCTATACATCACACGGCATTGTTGAAACACCCATATTTATGCCTGTTGGAACTCAAGGCACAGTTAAGGCAATAACACAAAGAATTTTGAAAGAAGAGGTAAAAGCAGAAATTATTCTTTCGAACACATATCATTTATATCTGAGACCCGGGACAGAAATCCTAAAAGCTGCAGGTGGACTTCATAAATTTATGAATTGGGATTTGCCAATACTTACAGATAGCGGTGGCTTTCAGATTTACAGTCTTTCTGATTTGAGAAAGTTGAAAAATGATGGGGTCGAATTTCGTTCTCATCTTGATGGCTCAATTCATTTTTTTACTCCAAAAAAAGTTATAGAAATTCAAAGAAGTATTGGCTCGGATATAATGATGCCTCTTGATGAATGCACTCCTTATCCATGTGATTATGAATATGCAAAAAAATCTAAAGAACTTACTTCTAAATGGGCAATTCTAAATAAAGAAGCATTTGAATTAACATATTCTCTTTATGGATATGAACAATATTTGTTTGGAATTGTTCAGGGAAGTGTTTATAAAGATTTGCGTGAAAGTTCTGCAAGAGATCTAACTAAACTTGAATTTGATGGTTATGCCATTGGAGGTTTAGCAGTAGGAGAACCAATTGAGGTAATGTATGATATTGTTGATTTTACTACAGATTTTCTTCCTGAAAATAAACCAAGATACTTGATGGGTGTAGGTAGACCAGAAAATATCCTCGAAGCAATTGCAAAAGGAATTGATATGTTTGATTGTGTTATGCCGACAAGAAATGCAAGAAATGCTTATTTATTTACTTCACAGGGAATTGTATCAATGCGTAATGCAGCATACAAAGATGATTTCAGTCCTCTTGACCCTGAGTGCAATTGTTATACATGTAAAAATTTTTCCAGAGCTTACCTGCGACATTTATTTAATGCAAAAGAAATCTTAGCTTTGGAGTTAGCAACTATTCATAATTTAACTTTTTATCTAAATCTTGTTAGAACTGCTCGGGAAAAGATAAAAGAAGGTACATTTGTAGAATGGAAAGATGAAATATCAAAAATAATTTCAATCAATGTTCAATTAAAAGAGGAGTAAAAAATGGATTTATTATTAGCAATGGCCCCTCCGCCAAACGGACAAGGAGGTGGAGCGGGAAGTCTAATTAGCACCTTAATAATGTTTGGTGCAATTTTCCTTATCTTTTATTTTATGATTATTCGGCCACAACAAAAAAGAGCAAAAGAAAGAGAAAAACTTTTAGCTTCAGTTCAAAAAGGCGACAAAGTAATTTTAAGCAGCGGACTATATGGAACAGTAGCTCAACTTGATGAAAAGACAGTTTTAATTGATGTCGGCAATAATGTAAAAATGAAATTCGACCGATCTGCTATTGTTACAATTCTCAAAGATTAATTTAAAGTAAGACTGTCTTAATCGTAAAAATATTTTAAAAATGTTTTTGATTAAGACAGTCGAAAAAAATTAATAAGGAGTAATATGAAAGAACTTGGAATCAAACAAAATTTTCTTGGTATAGAAAAAAAATATTCTAACTATAAAGATTCTCAAATTATAGTTCTCTCTGCACCTCTCGAAAAAACAGTTAGCTATGGAAAGGGAACAAGCAAAGGACCCGAAGAAATATTAAAAGCTTCTCATTATGTTGAATTTTATGATGAAGAACAAAAAAGAGAATTATGTTTTGAAAAAGGAATTTGCACACTTAAGCCAATGAACCTCCAGAAATTATCAATTGAAAAATCATTACAAAAAATTCATAAAGAAGTAGCAAAGCACATTGACGAAGGAAAATTTGTAGTAACACTTGGAGGAGAACACTCACTTTCTGTTGCACCAATTATGGCATTTAATGAAAGATTTCCAAATCTCTCAATTTTGCAGATTGATGCACACTCAGATTTACGCGATAGTTATGAAGGTTCGAAATATTCACATGCAAGTGTTATGGCAAGGGTTGCTGAATTTAATTCTAACATAGTTCAAGTTGGGATTCGTGCTCAATGCATCGACGAAGTTGAATTAAAACAAAAAAAGGGAATAAAAACATTTTATGCACGAGAAATTAAAATGGGGATGTATGGGGAGAATTGGCATGAATTGATTGTAAATAATTTAACAGAAAATGTTTACATTACATTCGATGTAGATGGTCTGGACCCTTCATTACTTCCGGCAACAGGCACACCAGAACCTGGTGGATTATTATGGGATGAAACTATGAATTTACTTAAATCAGTTGGAACAGAAAAAAATATTGTTGGCTTTGATGTAGTAGAATTAGCTCCAACAAAATATCATCCATCATCAAATTTTGTAGCTGCAAAACTGGTTTATAAAATGATGAATTATGCGTTTATTGATAAATGAATATTTAATGATAAAATAAATTGGAACACAATTTTTATTAAAACATTTACATAATTTTTTTGATAAACATTCAGAGGTGCAAGCAAAGAAGATTTTTTTATTATCTTCCAATCTTTTTATTTACTTTATTAAATAAGTTAAATAATTTTATTGTGACTATTCTTATAAGGATTTGCATGAAAAGTAAACTGTTTTATAAAATTGATGATGTAGAAATTTATAACGATGATTTTTTAACAACTAAAGTAATTTCAGAAGAGTCAATTGATTTAATAGTTACATCCCCGCCTTATAATGTTGACATAAAATATAATTCTTATTCTGATGATATGGATTATAATACTTATCTTGAATTTACAAATAAATGGCTTGAAAAAGCTTATAAAGTATTAAAAAATGATGGAAGATTTTGCTTAAATATTCCATTAGATAAAAATAAGGGAGGACAGCAAAGCGTTTATGCAGATATAGTTACAATTGCAAAGAAGATTGGTTTTCAATACCATTCTACAATAATCTGGAACGAACAAAATATTTCGAGAAGAACAGCATGGGGCTCATGGTTATCAGCGAGTGCACCTTATGTAATTGCACCGGTAGAAATGATTGTAATCTTATATAAAAAGAAATGGAAGAAAATTAGTGGAAGTAAAAAATCTGACATTACTAAAAAAGAATTTTTAGAATGGACAAATGGTGTTTGGAATTTTATGGGTGAAAGTAAAAAACGAATTGGACATCCAGCTCCTTTCCCAGTTGAACTCCCTAAAAGATGTATAAAATTGTTTACATATGTTGGAGATACAATACTTGATCCATTTCTGGGAAGCGGTTCTACATTAATTGCATGTGCTTTGACAAACAGAAAAGGAATTGGAATTGAAATTGATAAAAATTATTGTGAATTATCAAAACGCCGCTTGCTGAAAGAAGCAAATATTTATCAACTTAATCTTGAATCAATTCTGGAGAAATAAACTGATGAGTAAAAAAAGTATTGCGGATTTAGTGATAGAATATTTTGAAAAACATCCCAATAAAGATTTACCTCATGGACCAGTTGTTGATTGGGTAGAGGAACAGTATATAAAGTTATATGGGAAAAAACCTCGTGATATATGGAGACAGATTCGTAAATATTATCAGGAAGGTAAGCTTATTAAAGTAAAAAAAGGAATATATAGATATGCCCCTAATTTTGTAAAAGAAAACCAATTACGTGATTTTTCCCCTGCTGTAAAAGAAAAAATATTTAAAAGAGATAAATATAAATGTGTAGTTTGCGGCAGAGGCATTAAAGATGGAGTTGAAATTTGTGCAGACCATATTATTCCAAAAGATAAAGGTGGGACGAATACTTTAGAAAATGGTCAAACTTTATGTATGGAGCATAATTTAATGAAGAAAAATTATTCACAAACCGAAGCTGGCAAACGATTTTTTATTAAAATTTATAAACAAGCTATCAAAAATCAAGATGAAAAAATGATAAAATTTTGTAAAGATGTTTTTGATGCTTATGATAAGCATGAAATTAATGGTCATATAGAAAGACCCAATGGTAAAAGGAGGAATAAAAATGCTTGATAGAGAAGTTATAAAAGAATTTTTATTAGAAGAATTAAAAGGTATTGAAATTCCAGAAAATATTTCAATAGGTGAACTTAATGAAGCATTTTGCCGGTATATTGAAGATGATTATTATGAATGGATAAAAGATAATTTTCATTCCTTTTTTAATTATTATAATCCTGATTGGGAATGGATAATGAAAAGGATTAAGCATATTAAAAAATGATATTTACTTTTAATTAAATTTATTTAATTATCTGCGACAATCTGCGTGAAATTTTATAAAATAATTTAAGAGGGATAATTTGAAAAAATTATTTTTACTGATTACAATCTTTTCAATTATCGAAAATATTACAGCACAAAAAATTTATTATGGCAATATCGAGGGGGACATTGACCTTGGACTGGCTCCTTATGTAAAAAGAGTAATAAACGAAGCTGAAAAAAATTCTGCTTTAGCAATTATATTCCGAATTAATACTTTTGGTGGTAGAGTAGATGCTGCTACTCAAATTAAAGATGCAATTCTTAACAGTAAAATTAGAACTATTGCATTTATTGATAAGCGTGCAATCTCCGCTGGAGCTTTAATTGCTTTATCATGTGAAAAAATTGTTATGGTTCCCGGTGCTTCTATCGGTGCAACTACTGTTGTTGACCAAACTGGACAAAAACAATCTGAAAAATATCAATCCTACATGCGTTCTGAAATGCGTGCTACTGCAGAAAAAAATGGAAGAAGAACTGATATTGCTCAAGGTATGGTCGATGAAAAAATTGTTGTACCAGATTTACAAGATGACAGCACTAAACTTATCACTCTTACTTCTGAAGAAGCTCTCAAATTTAAAATGGCAGATACTATTTTAACTTCAATTGAGGAAGTCAAAGATGCTTTCGGTTACAAAAATGCAAAGACTTTTTCCATTACTTCAAACTGGGCAGAAGATTTTGTAAGATTCCTTAGCAATCCAATTGTCTCATCTCTCTTAATTATGATTGGCTTAATTGGTCTTTATACTGAAATTAAAACTCCAGGCTGGGGATTACCAGGAACACTGGGTTTGATATGTTTAGCATTATTTTTTGGTTCAGGTTATATATTACAATTAGCTTCTATAATTGAAATCATAATATTTATTCTTGGTTTAATTTTATTGCTTATTGAAATTTTTGTTATCCCAGGTTTTGGACTTTTTGGAATCATTGGAATTGCTTTAATGATTGCTGGATTATTTTTAGGCTTGATTTCAGATTTTCCAATTGTCGATATGAATTTAATTTCCTATGCAATTATTCAATTAGCGGTTACTTTTTTAGCTACTGCCATAGTGATAACATTTTTAATAAAATTTTTACCAAAGACGAATATGTTTAATAAACTAATCTTACAGGAAAAAGTTAAAGAAAAATCTGGTTATGCTGTCAAAGAGAAATTTATTGACTTAATAGGGAAAGAAGGAATTGCACTTACAGATTTACGTCCCTCAGGAACAGCTCTAATTGACGGTAAACGAATAGATGTAGTAACAGAAGGTGATTATATTAATCACGATACACAGATTATAGTAAAAAATGTTGAGGGTTCTAAAATTGTTGTTGGTGAGAAGAAAATATAAAATCAATAATTTTTATGAATACTATGCAACTTCTCAATTAAAATTTTAGAACTGAACAATTTATTCTTTTAAGTAGAGCTGTGAGATATCAATAGTTATGCGAGATTTATCTCTCTTAATTAAAAGACCATATTAAACAGGATTTATTAGCGTAATAAAATTCGTTTTTATAATAAAAAACAGCCTTTTAAAATGGATAACAAATTTTTAGTAATTAATAATTTTAATTAAAATCAATGATTTTCTGATTTCTTGATAAAGTAAAAACTTACAATTTAAATTCACATTAATATCCTCACTATTATTTAAAAATCTTTCGTTTTTAGTTAAATTTCGAATAATTTATAAAAATTCCTCTTGACAAAATCATACTCAAATTATATTTTAGCACTCGCTAAAAATGAGTGCTAATCATAAATTAAATAAAAGGAGGTAACTTATGGCAGAATTCAAAATTAAACCTTTGGCCGACAGAGTTATCGTAAAGCCAAAAGAAGCAGAAGAAAAAACAAAAGGGGGAATTATACTTCCGGATACTGCAAAAGAAAAACCAATTGAAGGAACTGTTGTTGCAGTAGGTGAAGGAAGAATTACTGAAGATGGCAAATTAATTAGCATGCATGTTAAAGTAGGAGATACTGTTCTCTACGGTAAATATTCTGGAACTGAAATTAAAATTGATGGAGAAGACTATTTAATCATGAGAGAAAGTGATATTTACGGAATTATTAACAAATAAAGTTTAGAATAAAAAAAGGAGGAATCTATGGCAGCAAAAGTAATTCAATTTAGTTCGGAAGCAAGAAATGCATTAAAAGCTGGTGTTGATAAATTAGCTAATGCAGTTAAAGTTACATTAGGTCCAAAAGGTAGAAATGTAATTTTAGATAAAAAATTTGGTGCACCTACAGTTACAAAAGATGGTGTTACAGTAGCAAAAGAAATTGAATTGGAAGACCCAATTGAAAATATGGGTGCACAAATGGTTCGTGAAGTTGCATCAAAGACAAGTGATGTAGCAGGTGATGGTACTACAACAGCTACAGTATTGGCTCAAGCTATTTTCCGTGAAGGATTAAAAAATGTTACTGCTGGTGCAAATCCAATGGATTTGAAGAGAGGTATTGACCTTGCAGTTGCTAAAGTTGTTGAATATTTAAAATCCATTAGCAAAGAAGTTGGAGGTCGTGAAGAAATTGCTCAAGTTGGTTCAATATCTGCCAACAATGATAAAGCTATTGGTGATTTAATTGCCGATGCAATGGAAAAAGTTGGTAAAGATGGTGTTATCACAGTTGAAGAAAGCAAATCAGCTGAAACTACTCTCGAAGTTGTTGAAGGTATGCAATTCGACCGCGGTTATATTTCACCTTACTTTGTTACAAATTCTGAAACAATGGAAGCAGTTCTTGAAGATGCATATATATTGATTCATGATAAGAAAATTTCTGCAATGAAAGATTTGCTTCCTATTCTTGAAAAGATTGCTCAAGCTGGTCGTGCTTTATTAATTATTGCCGAAGACCTCGAAGGTGAAGCTCTTGCTACTCTTGTTGTAAATAAATTACGCGGAACATTGAAAGTATGTGCTGTTAAAGCTCCTGGCTTTGGTGACAGAAGAAAAGCAATGCTCGAAGATATTGCTATTTTAACTGATGGTACTGTCATTTCTGAAGAAAGAGGCTTCAAGTTAGAAAATGCTACACTTGAGTATTTAGGCAGAGCTAAGAAAATTACTGTTGATAAAGATAATACAACAATTGTTGAAGGCGCCGGCAAACCTGATGAAATCAAAAAGAGAATTAACGAAATTAAAGCTCAAATTGAAAAAACAACTTCTGATTATGACAGAGAAAAATTACAAGAAAGACTTGCTAAACTTTCTGGTGGTGTAGCTGTATTGAAGATTGGTGCTGCTACAGAAGTTGAAATGAAAGAAAAGAAAGCTCGTGTAGAAGATGCTCTTCATGCTACAAGAGCTGCTGTTGAAGAAGGAATTATTCCTGGTGGCGGTGTAGCTTTGGTAAGAGCAATTGCTTCGTTAGAAAATCTAAAAGTAGAAAATGAAGATCAATTAACCGGTGTTAAAATTGTTCAAAAAGCTCTTGAAGAACCATTAAAACAAATTGCTGCTAATGCTGGTCTTGAAGGTGCTGTAGTTCTTAACAAAGTTCTTGAAGGAAAAGATGACTTTGGATTTAATGCTCAAACAGAAACTTATGAAAACTTAATGAAATCTGGTGTAATTGACCCAACTAAAGTTACAAGAACTGCTCTTGAAAATGCTGCTTCGGTTGCTTCACTCTTAATTACAACTGAAGCTGTAGTTTATGAAAAGAAAGAAGAAGAAAAGACTCCCGCTATGCCTCATGGTGGAATGGGTGATATGTATTAATCATAACTTCCCTCCTTCTAAATGTCCCGCTAATTTTTGCGGGACTTTTTATTTTAAATCGAAAGACAAAATAAATAGAACTGACTAAAAAGTAGTTTTTAAAAATGGGACACTGAAAACAAAGATTTTAAAAGATTTTCGCAGATTTAAAATTGGAAAATTATTTTTAAGCATTTAATAATATCCACATAGTAGTTTTTTATCTGAAATAATTTTTGATCATTATCCCAAAATTTTTACAGTATCACAATTTTTATTTCAAGCTTTCAATTACTTTTGATAATTGCAGCAGCTTTAATTCTTCAAATTGATTTGCCATAAGCTGCATTCCGATTGGCAATCCATTTTTATTTTTAGTAATTGGAATATTAATGCCGGGAATTCCAGCTAAATTTGCTGATGTTGTATATATGTCACTCAAGTACATTTCAAGCGGATTTGAAGATTTTTCACCTATCTTAAAAGCAACAGTTGGAGTTGTTGGAGTTAATATTACATCAACCGATTTAAAAGCCTCAGTAAAGTCATTTTTTAATAATCTTCTTACTTTTTGTGCTTTGCGATAATAAGCATCGTAATAACCTGCAGATAAAACATATGTCCCAAGCATAATTCTTCTTTTTACTTCTTTGCCAAAACCCTGTGTTCTGGTTTCTGTATACATATCAATTAAATCACCTGATTGTTCTGCACGATATCCGTAATGAGCACCTTCATATCGAGATAGATTTGATGATGCTTCGGCAGTTGTAAGGATGTAATAAGTTGCAATTGCATATTCAGTGTGAGGCAATGAAATTTCAATTATTTGATGACCATTGGATTTAAGTTTTTCAATTTGATTATTAATAGCATCTTTAATTTCACTATCAAGTCCTTCACCAAAATATTCTTTTGGAATTCCAATCTTAAATTTTTTGTCGGTTAAAATGTTTTTAGAAAATTCAGGGACTGGTGTATCCTGACTTGTAGAATCCTTTTCATCTTTTCCCGAGATTACTTCGAGCACGAGAGCAATATCTTCAATAGATTTAGCAAATGGTCCAATAGTATCGAAAGATGACGCAAAGGCAGTTAATCCATATCTTGAAACTCTGCCGTATGTTGGTTTTAAGCCAAATATTCCACAAAAAGCTGCTGGTTGACGAATTGAGCCACCAGTATCTGTTCCTAATGAAACATCACATAAATCTGCCGCAACAGCGGCAGCAGAACCTCCGCTCGAGCCTCCAGTAACTCTTGTTGCATCGTGTGGATTTAAGGCAGGTCCAAATGCAGAATTTTCATTTGATGAACCCATAGCAAATTCATCACAGTTTGTCTTGCCTATAATTATTGCATCTTCATTAATCAATTTTTGTACAGCTGTTGAAGTATAAATTGATATAAAATTTTTAAGAATATTTGAAGAACATGTCATAGGTTTATCTTTTAGAGCAAGAACATCTTTAATCGCAATTACCATTCCTGCAAGTTTTCCTGCTTTCCCATTTTTTATTTTTTCTTCAATAATATCAGCCTGCTCAATACAATCATTGAAAACAAAATTATAACAGTTAAGATTAGAATTCTCTTCTATTCTTTTTAAGAAATAATTTACATTCTGGCGAAGAGAAATTTCACCTGATTTTATCTTTTCAACTTTTTCAAAATGATTTTTGTAACCTTTCAAGATTTATCCTCATTTTTTTTTTCATCATCAATTTTATCGATTGATTTTATATCTTCTTCAACATCACGCAATGCTTTTTTGAATTCTCTCATACCTTTGCCAATACCTTGAGCCAGTTCGGGGATTTTTTTCGCACCGAACAGTAGCAAAACTACAAGTACAATAATTAATATTTCTGACGCACCTAAATTGCCAAACATAATTACCTCCAGTTATATTTATAAAATTATTTTAATAAACCATATTTTCTGCAATTGATTTAAAGATTAGAGCTCCATCAGTTCTTTTCAACAATGGGTCACAAGCTCTTTCTGGATGAGGCATCATACCCAGTACATTCCCATTTTTGTTTACTATGCCTGCAATATTTTTGAGAGAACCATTAGGATTAAATTCTTTATAAACCTTACCTTCTTTTGATGAATACTTAAAAACTATTTGTTTATTTTCTTCAAGTGCTTTAAGAGTTTCTTCGTCAGCGTAGTAATTTCCTTCACCATGAGCAATTGGAATTTTGAGTACATCCTGTTTAATGGATTTTGTAAAAATTGTTTCTCTGTTCTCAATTTTAATGTATACATCTTTGCAGATAAATTTTAAAGATTGATTTTTCTGCATTGCACCAGGTAATAAACCTGATTCAAGAAGAATCTGGAAACCATTGCAGATACCAATTACTATTCCACCTTTATCAGCAAATTTTATTACTTCTTCCATAACAGGAGAGAATCTTGCAATTGCGCCAGTTCGTAAATAATCGCCGTAAGAAAAACCACCGGGAAGAATTATAACATTAGAATTCTTCAAATCTCTTTCTTTATGCCATATAAATTCTGCATCATAACCTAAAACTTTTTTTGTAGCGTAATAGGCATCGTGGTCACAATTGGCTCCAGGGAAAACGATAATGCCGAATTTTGGTTTCATTTTACTTCTTCAAGAGTGTATTCAAAATCTTCCATTATTGGATTTGATAATAATTTTTGACTGTATTCAAGAACTTCTTTTTCAGCAGCATCTCTGTCGTCTGTATCAACAAAAAATTCAATGTATTTACCGATTCTTGTGTTTTTAACATTATTAAATCCCAGCAATTTTGCTCCTTGCTCTACCGCTTTGCCTTGCGGGTCAAGTATTTTTGGTCTTCTTTTAACAATAACTACTGCTTTGAACAATTTTTTACTCCATTAATTTATTTGTGTCTTTTTGAGTAATAAATATATATGATTCAATATTCCAAAAAGTACAACCGAAAGAAAAACAAAGAAAAGATATTTACCGTTTGTAACAATTGCAGAAAGTAAAATTATAATTAATATCAAAAATATTAATAATTTCTTTATAAATTTTTTGCTGCTAAATTTTGGCAATGTTCTATATTTAATTTTGCTTACCATTAATATCGAAAGGATAATTATTAATGGAAATATAAAATTATTATAAGGTTCTACAATTTTTGAATCTTGATAATAAGAATAAATCAATGTAGAAATTGTAAGAGCAGAAAGTGGGATTGGAAGTCCGGTAAAATCACTTTTTGTTTTAAGATCTTCAATTAAAATATTAAATCTTGCAAGTCGAAGAGCACCAGCTATTAATAAAAATGAACTGATAATTATGCCAATATAATCATATTGAAAGGCATAAGCTTTATAAACAAGAAAAGAGGGAGCTAATCCAAAACTTACAATATCAGAAAGTGAATCCAGTTCAACTCCAAAACGGCTCGAAGTATCTAAAAGTCTTGCTATCAATCCATCCATTGTGTCAAATATTGCAGCAATAATTATAAATATTGCAGCCATCTTAAAATTTTCTTGAGAAGCATAAATTATTGAAATAAAACCGCAAAAAATATTTAATGATGTAATAAAATTAGCAATGAATGATTTTGTTAATAGTTTATTCATTTATATGCTCAAAAATTATTGTTTCACCTGCTTTTACTTTATCTCCAACTTTTACTTTAATATTCCAGTTTTTAGGAACAATTATATCGGAACGACTTCCAAATTTAATCATTCCAAATCTTTGACCTGCTTTGACTGTGTCTCCAAGTCTTAAATCAAAAACAATTCTTCGTGCAATGAAACCAGCTATTTGTGTGAATAATA
>JARYLX010000058.1 GCA_029907415.1 Melioribacter sp. | reverse complement strand
ATCTTTCACCGGAACGTCCAGCATTAACTTTAACATTTTATGCTGTGTTTTTGTTGTTCGTATCTTCCCGTTTAATTGATATGATAATTGATGGCTTTGATTATGCACGTGCAGCTTATATTATCTCTGATAAATTTAATGAAATAACAGAGTCAATTCTGAATGAAATGGGACGCGGTTGTACAGCAGTTAAAACACGCGGAGCTTTCCGAAATGTCGAACGCGAAATGTTGCTTACTGTAGTTCCTTTAAGAGAAGTTTCTAAACTTGTTGATGTGGTAAAATCAATTGACCCATCTGCATTTGTAATTATTTACAATGTTCATGAAGTGCTTGGTGAAGGTTTTAGAAGAAGAATATAAATTATGAATTCCTCAGAAAAATTTTTAACAGCAGAAGATATTAGAAATATTGCATACTCATTCCAGCAAAGCAGAATTCTTTTGACAGCAGTAGAATTAAAAATTTTTACTGTTATTGATAAACACATGCTTACATCAAAAGAAGTTGCCAGTAAATTAAATATAGATGAGAAAGCAACAGATAGATTAATGAATGCTTTGTGTGCAATGGGTTTATTGAAAAAGATTCATGGTAAGTTTTATAATTCGGAAAGTGCATCACAATTTCTTGTAGAAGGAAAACCTGAATTTATGGGAGGATTATTTCATACAAATGAATTGTGGAAAACATGGAGTACTTTAACTGAAGCAGTAAAAAAGGGAACCTCAGTTTATAAAAGAAACCTTGAAAATTCACACTGGACAAATTCATTCATTGCTGCAATGCATTATCGCGCATTGAAAGAAGCTAAAATTGTTTCATATATGATTGAACTTAAAAATGTTAAGAGAATGCTCGACGTAGGTGGTGGCTCGGGTGCATTTACAATGAAATTTGTTGAATCTAATCCTGATATGAAAGCTGTCATTTTTGATTTGCCAGAAGTTATTCCATTGACCAGAAAATATGTTGAAGAATTTTTATATAAAAACAATATCTCTTTTATCGAAGGTAATTATCTTACCGATGACATTGGTAACAACTTCGATTTGATTTTTCTTTCTGCAATTGTTCACAGCAATAGTTTTGATGAGAATATATTGTTGATTAGAAAATGTGCTGATGCCTTAAATAAAAATGGACAGATTATAATTAAAGACTGGATAATGGATGAAGACAGAACTAAACCTGCGGGGGGTGCACTATTTGCAGTTAATATGCTTGTCGGAACTAAAAATGGAGATACCTACACAGAATCTGAGATGAGAGATTGGCTTAACAATGCAGGTATTTCAAAAATTGAAAGAAAAGATACAAGTTTTGGATTTTCTCTTTTAATTGGTAAAAAAGACTGATAACAGTAATGAAGAAATATTTATTTTTATTTTTTATTGTGATTACAGCATGTAGCACCAGAAAAGATATTAACGAAGTATTACAAGGAACTTTTGTAGTTAGAACAATACCTCAAAATGATACTATTGAAATTGAGCTTAATAAAAAATATTTCAAAGAAATATTAATTCTTCTGCATGAAAATTTTGATAATGACAGAATTAAAAAACTTCTTGGATTGAATGACATACAATATGAAGAAAAAATAAATTTTCTTTATGCCAATAGTCTTATTAAAAAGAAAGATGACGGAGCTTTTGTTCCATCATGCATGATTATGGATTTTGAAAATCAGAAACAATTAAAAAAAATAGCAAAGCCAATCGGGAAAATTGTAGCAGAAATTGTTGTTGCACGTCTCCCAATGATTAGAAATTTTTATTCAGAGCATTTTACGAAAGTGAGTTCTAAACAAAAATCAGAACTTCAGAAAAATTCTTTTGAAGATTTATCTTTGTTTTTATTAAGCAATGTAGTATTGAATAAGTGGCAATTAGAAAATATTCAGGAAAGATTTATAAAATCTTCCCCACCAAAAAGAGGGAACAAAAATTTTTATGCAGCTCTTTTTCAGTTAAAAGATGATAACGATTCATTAATTTATTCTGAAAAATCAATTAATGATTCTATGAAGGTATATTCGAAGAATTTTTTTGTTAAAAATTATTTTAATGTGGCCTCAAAAAATTTTTATAATTATAAAAATGTTATGTTAAAAATAAACAAGAGTGATGAAAAATATTTTGAACAAATAGCATCGATAATTACAAAGGATTTAATAGAAAATCTCGACAAACAAAAACCGAAACTTGTTAAATATTATCTAAATTCTGTTTATAAAGAGGAAACATCATTCTGGGAATGGTTAAACTGGTTGTATCAATTTATAATTGCTGAAGCTACTGATGAACTTATTCGAGAAGGTTACATAAAGAATAATTCTATAATTTATTTTGCACAACAGTATGATAAGAATTAATTGAGTGACTGTTGCCCGATTGAAATATTTGAAATGTAACTCTTATGGTGGTTCCAATTCCTTTTTCGCTTTTTACTTCAATTATTGCATTGTTTAAGTCACAGTATTTTTTAACGAGTGCAAGTCCTAAACCCAGACCTTCATATGTTCTTGTATAACCAATCTCTTCTTGATTAAATGGGAAAAACAATTTGTCCATAAATTCTTTTGTCATTCCAATTCCCGAATCACTTATTTCAGCATATAAATTATTTCTCGCATCTCTTCCAATAGATATTTTTACAAATCCTTTATCGGTATATTTTATTGCGTTATCTATCAAATTTTCAAATATCTGTATTGTACTGTATTCATCTATTCTAATTTTTGAATTATTAGTAGAGCTTTCAAATCTGAAATCTAATTTTTTAACAGAAGCATCGTGTTTAAATTCTTGATAAATATCATATATCAAAGAATACAAGTCTCGTTCTACAAATATTGGTGTGTAAGAATTAGTGTGCATTTCAGACATATTCAAAATTGTATCTATCGTTCTTATCAGTCTACGGCTGGATAAATTTATTAAAGTATAGTAGTCATAAATTTCAGGGTCAACGTAATTATTTGTAAGTTCAATATATTCTTTAATAAGTTCAACAAATCCAAGTATTTTTTGAAGCGGACTCCTTATTTCATGTGACATTTGAGATAGGAAAGCGGTTTTTAATCTATCTGATACTTCTGCTCTTTCTTTTGCTTCGATTAGCTGTTGTTCATATTTTTTTCTTTCAGATATATCATTTACAATATCTGCGTGAATATATTGACCTTTATATTTTATAGTATCAACAAATATTTCTACGGGATATTCTCTTCCAGATTTTGAACGATGAATTGTTTCGAAAACATATGAATTCTTTTCAAGTGTTTTTTGCCAGTGTTCTTCCCAATTTTCCCTTTTTATATTGGGGTCAATATCGAACACAGTCATTTTTAAGATTTCTTCTTCAGAATATTCCAAGGATTTGCAGGCAGCTTTATTTGCATACAAAAATTCCCCTTTGCTGCCCACCCAGACAATTGGAATTCTTGCGTTATCAACAGAGTAGCTCACTAATTCTAATTTTTCCTCTTTCTCTTTGTAATGTGTAATGTCATATAAAATTCCATGAATAATTTTTTTATCATCTTTAAATGTTGTTGCTATATCTTTAATCCATACTATATTGCCATTTTTATGAACTATTCTGTATTCATTATCAGCCGTATAGTTATCGGATAAAGCTAAATTTTTTGCTTCGTTTAAAAATTTATTAACATCTTCACTGTAAACAATATCTATCCAGAATTTTTTCCCGCTCATAAATTCTTCAACTGAATATCCCGTAAGTTCTTCTACATTTCCTTCCATAAAAGTTATCTGCGGATGTCTAACATCAATTTGATAGGCAATACCGTTAAGGTTTTTAAGTATTAGTTTATTCCTCTCTTCGCATAGTTGAGCTCTTTCATTTAAAAAAGAATTTTTATTTCTAAGTATTTTTTTAAGAAAATTTTTCAAAGCAAGCACTCGCAAAAAATGGTAGATTACTACTTAATAATCGAAAATGCGGGGGAATTTTTGAACTTTATAGAACAAAAAAGTTATTTTTAATTAAGACAATTAATTAACTGAATATGATTGTAAGTCTTCCACGCGCATTATCAAAACTTGGTTATTGTTCTCGAAAGCAGGGTGAAAAATTAATTGCTGAAGGTAAAATACTTGTAAATGGAAAGATAATTACGGATATTCATAAAAGAGTTAATCTGAACAAGGATAAAATATCAGTAGAAGAGGAAGTTATTAATGAATCCCTGAAAATTTATATTGCTTTGAATAAACCGCGTGGTTTGATAACAACAAGGTCTGATGAAAAAAATCGTGATACAGTATTCAAGTGTTTTGCAAATTATAATTTGCCCTATATATTTCCAGTTGGCAGACTTGATAAAGCAAGCGAAGGACTCCTGCTTTTTACTAACGATACACAATGGGCAAATAAAATTTTGAATCCAGAAAATTACATTGAAAAAAAGTATCATGTTAAAATTGACAAAATTGCAGATGAAGATTTAATTAAGAAACTTGTAAATGGTTTTTATGTAGATGGAGAATTTTTAAATGTAAAAAGTGCAAAGATAATAAGGTGTGGTAAAAAGAATTGCTGGCTTGAAATTGTTCTTGTTGAAGGAAAAAACAGGCACATAAGAAGAATGCTGTTGAATTTAGGAATTAATGTTTTGAGATTAATCAGAATTTCAATTGGACAGATTAAATTAGGAAATCTTGAAAAAGGTAAATTTAGATATTTGACTGATGATGAAATAAAATCATTCAAATAAATTTTTTATTAATGATATTATGAAAGGAATTTAATATGAAAAAAATAATCATCAGCAGTTTAATCATATTTACTTTTTTATTATCCTCTTGTTTTGAACATGATAGTGTTATATCTCCCGAAATAAAAAAATATTCTGTTAAATTAAATGATTCTATTGTGGTACAATTAAGCTACAAACAAGAAATTTTGCTTGATGATAACATAGCAATAACTTTTGATGATGTTGCTGCAGATTCAAGATGTCCACTTTATGCAATTTGTGTATGGGCAGGTGATGGTGAAGTAAAACTTAGTATTTCAAAAGATGATGTAATTACTCAAACTTCGCTGCATACAACCTTAGAACCTAAGTCTGCTGTGGTGTTTGATTATGTTATCAAATTAAATTCATTAATGCCTTATCCCGAGATTGATAAAGAAATTAAAAAGGAAGATTATAAGATTGAGTTAATAATTAAAAGGATATAGATTCAGTTATTGAACGAAAAGCAAATCAGCTTAATTTTTTTTCCATCTGCTAAATGTTGTTTTTCATATTTTGTTTGAATTTTTTCTTCCTCGGTAAGTGAATTTGATTTGTAAAGGTCTTCTGTAGCTTTATGCAATATTAAATTTTCTTCCTCAATTACTTTTAATGTGTAAGAATATAAAGTTTCGTCATCAGTCTTTAAAAATATTTTTCCTTCAGGCAATAAAAGTTTTTTATACACTTCAAGAAACCTTGGATGAACAAGACGTTTTTTCATACTGCTTCTTCTTGGATATGGATCGGGAAAAGTAATCCAGATTTCATCGGTTTTTATTTGTTTGAAAATTTCATCGAGTTTTTCAATATAAGCAATTAAGAAAGCCACATTATTCAAATTTTCTTTAGTTGCATTTTTTGATGCATTCCATAGTCGTGCAGCTTTTCTATCTATTCCTATAAAATTTCGATGAGCGTAAATTTTAGCAAGATTAATTGAGTAATCTGCCTGTCCACACCCCAATTCTAAAGTTACAGGTTTGGCTGTTCCAAAAAAATTTATAATTTTTTCTTCGACATTTTCCTGTTTATAATCAAAAACATTTTGAAAAGTTCTAACTTCAGCAATTTTGATATGTTTTCTTCTTGGCATACGTTTTTAGAAATTTTTATTCACAAAAATATATAATTATATCTACTTGAGTTTATGAAAAATGGAGAATAATAACTTTCGATTAGAGGTAGATTTATATTTTATTGTAAAAAGCGTGTGAAAAAATTTTCAAATAAAATTTTTAATAAATATATAATTGTTTATATTTGAGCAGGTTGCTACTCGTTCACTTTGTATTCCACGCTGTTGCAACTCGTTTATTAACAAATCCATAAAAAAGGAAATCATTTCTGTAAGGACTGAAAGAATTTCTAAAGTGGTATAAACAAATTAACAACAAATCAAAAAGAAACGACTTAAAGTCGTTGGAGGTAATTTAATATGGCAGTAGCAAAAAGCGGCGATACTGTAAGAGTTCACTATACAGGAACGCTGAAAGATGGTAAACAATTTGATTCATCAATAGGCGGTGAGCCTTTGGAGTTTACCATAGGCGATGGAACAATTCTGGAAAAATTCGAAGAAGCTGTTATTGGTCTGCAGCCCGGAGAATCTATAGACATCACAATTCCGGCTGAAGAAGCTTATGGTGCTCGAAGAGATGATTTGATTATCAAAATAAGCAATGCAAATCTTCCGCCGGATTTAAATCCAGAAGTTGGAATGAAACTTCACATGCAGACAGCAGATAATCAAATTCTTGCTTTGCGTGTTGTTGAAGTATTGCCTGATGGTGTAATGATAGATGCAAATCATGAATTAGCTGGCGAGGATTTGAACTTCAATATTCAGTTAATCGAAATTTTGTGATAGATTAATCAATAAATATTTTTCTTTTTTGCATCTGTTAAAATATTTTAAGCGACCTATATAATTATGGGTCGCTTTTTTTATAATTGTTCTGCTCCTTCCGGCTTTTTCAATCAGTTGAAATATTTATTAAAAAAATTGAACCGTATTATCTATCCAGCAAAAAAATTTTTTTACTTGAGAAGGGCAAATCTATCGTAGCAATATTAGTTTTTTTGTTTGTGAAAAGGAGCCGGCAATTAATCTATAAAAATATACTCCACTTGATAAGTTTTCAGCATTCCAATTTATTGAATAAATACCCGCTGGCAATTTTTCTGATACTAAAGTAGATATTTCTTTTCCAAGAGTGTTATATATTTTTAATGATACAAATGAACTTCTTGAAATACTAAAATTTATTGTTGTTGTTGGATTAAAAGGATTAGGATAATTTTGCTCTAATAAAAAATCGTATTGTAATTCTCCAGGAATAAGATTAGCTATCACTAAAGAATCAATTCCGCCAAGTTCACTTGGAGTAGATATATCATTTGTTATGCAAAGTTTGTCAAAGAAGGCACCATCTTCACGATAACCAATTTGAATTGTGTGATATCCTTTTGATAATTCGTAGCTGTTTAATTTTTTCCATTCCCAGCCATTAGTTTTTAATCCATTAGCATTATAAAATTGATTATTGTCGACAGTTATCCAGAATGAATCGTCATCGTATGTGGGGCAATTTATGCGAGCAAAAACATTGTAAGTTGTGTCATATTCTACTTTAAATGGTATTGTAAGCAAATCTTCCTGAAGGGCTGGTGGAGAATTAAGAGATTGAATTCCAGTGCGAACAGTTATGTACTTTCCATTAGAAGCAGCGGCATCGGATATAATATTATAATTGCTTCCTTCTTTGACAAATCTTTCTGCTTCGAACCAAAGATATTCGAGATTACCCTGTTGAAAAGTTGTATCTTCACCTATAAATAAATTTAAGTCAATAGACTCTCCCATTTTTTTGTAACCATCAGCATCTGGATGCAAACCATCATTCTGAAATGAAGAGATAATTCTTAATGTATCCTGAGGGTCACGCATAATTTTATCGAAATCAATAAATGCATCAAAATTTCCTTTAGTGCGAATCCATTGATTTACAATACTTCGGCATGTTTCACTATATTGATTGTAATATTGATTTCCCTTAAATGGCATTATGGTAGCACCGTAAATTTTTATATTCTTTGCATGAGCTTTTGCTATCATTTGTTTATAAGCTTCAATAAGATTGTTTGCAATGTTTTTCGCTGCTTCTGAAGTTTTTACACTTCCAATATCATTTACTCCTTCAAAAACAATAATCCATCGTACACCTGACTGACCAAGAATATCTCTATCGAATCGACTTACTGCTGATGGACCAAGACATTGTGACAACACACAGTTGCCGCCTATTCCAAGATTTAATACACCAATGTGTTGTGTCCTTGAATCTTTGAGAAGTTGTTCTGAAAAAATATCAGTCCATCGATTTTGCATGTTTGTTGTTGAACCTCTTCCATCTGTAATCGAGTTGCCAAGAATTGCAATAGATGCATAGTTTGATGGAACTAAAACTTCAATTGCATTAATATTATACCAGTGGTCAGTTGTAACTGCACCTGTAAAATCTTTTACTTCGGGATTATTTCCGGAAATTATATATGAGGTTGTCCGAGAGCCGGGGTGACCTGTAACAGTTGATGATGTTTTTCCATAATAAATTGTGATTGCAACATCCATTCTTGGTTTTAAAGGAAATGCAATGGGGTCTGATATAACTGCGGTTCCAGGACTTATTGTAAATTCTGATTTTCCATTAAAAGTTAACTCTTTGTTTGTTGATACATCAATGGAACTACCTCCGGTAGATGCAGCTATTTGAACTGACTTTATTTCAACTGATTGGTAACTAAATTCGTTAGAGAGTTTAAGTCTTATAGAATCACCACCAATGGAAACCCTCACAATCTGTCTAAGTGAATTATTTGTTAGACCTGGAGATGGAGGCATGTTGTTCGGTTCTACAAGTTGAGGTGCAGTAGCCCATGTGCCAACCCATTTTTTTGATTGTCCTAAAAGATATTCTGTGCAAAACAATAAAAAGAAAATTAATATGATTGTGTAAGAAAGATTGGGTATGAAAATTTTAATAGAATTTTTGTTTCTCATGATATTTCTCGAAAGTTATTTGGTGATTAATTCAAAATAAATGCTTGCATTAAATAAATTTATCGTCAAGATAAAAAAAGATTTAGTGAGAACCAAAGTAAGAGTTCAATAACAGTATTAGTTTTTAATTTTTAAAAAAGATTATTGAAAAAAATTAATTATTATCAAATAATATTACTTTGAAGAGTAATTAAATGGCAGGTTCAAAAATCTTTTGATATGATTTTTAAAAATGGGGGTGTCTAAAAAGTAATTTTTCAATTTTATGATCTGTGAAAATCTTTTAAAATCTGTGTTTTCAGTGTTCTATTTTTTATAAAAGCCTTACTTTTTAGACAACCCCTGTTATTAAAAATTCGAAATGTTAATTTTCGTAGTCTCCGTTCATTTCCATTTCTTCCGGGCGTTCCTGGTCTCTTCTTTCATTTTTATAATTGTTTATGTTAAATCTCAAATTCAACATAACCATTGGCCATTCGCGTTCTGCAGAACGATAATTGTAAAAGTCAAATGATTGTGTTTCGGATTTGAATTTTGATGCACCAAATAAATCTCTAACCTGTAAAGTTGCTGTTAACATTTTTCCAAGTAAATCCTGTTTGATACCAATGTTTGTTGAAACAAAACCTTCTCTCCTGCCCTGCGAAGATACAGTTGGACTGTTATACATAAAATTTATTTGCAGCTGCGTAGAACTTAACAATTTAATGTTGTTATTAAATCTTAAGTTCCAATTAAAGCTATTACGTGAAAATGGAATTCCATTTAAATCTCCCTCGATTTTATAATTATATAAATTACCCATTAAATTCACATTCCAGTTTTTTATTAAATCAAAATTAAAGAACAACTCTGTTCCTAATGAGTAATCTTTGCCAACATTTTTAACAGATTCAAGATTAACATTTTCTGAATAGACCGAGCGAACATGTTCAATTTTATTGTTTGTTACTCTGTAATATGTATCAATTGAAAAGACAGTTTTTCCTAATAGTGCTTGGTAGCTTAGTTCGTATGAATCAATAAGTTCAGGCAGCAAAGATGGATTTCCAACTCGCACATTGTAAGCATCCATCCATGTATAAAATGGTTCATAATCCCAGCCACGAGGACGATTAATTCTTCTAGTGTAACTTGACATTACTTGATGTCCACGAACAATTTCGTATGACAAATGAATTGTTGGGAAATAATCCCATCTGTCTATAGTGAAACTTTGATTAGTTTCGTTTAACACAGTTTTAATGCCTGTGTATTCTGTTCTAAAACCAAGCTGATATCCAAAAGAAGAAATTTTATCTGAGTAAATTGCATAAAATGCAAGTTCATTTCTTGAGAAATCTGATTTATTACTATACTGGGGATTAAATTCAAATAATTCCGAAGTTATGTTAAAATCATATAATTTATGGTCTTCGCCCGATTTTTCAATTATTCCCTGGTATCCTGCTTCAAATTTTCTGTTTAAACCGAGCGGAAGTGTGTAATCAATTTTAGTTCTAAATTCACTCTCTGGTTCATCTTCTTCTGTTCGTTTTCCATTTATTATTTTATTTACATTAAATAATTTGTTTGTTGATTCACTGTTTGATTGACTGGAACTATAAAAAGCTTCAGCAGATAGCTCGTGACCTTTTTGTTCAAACTTGTGAGTGTAATTTGTAAAGAAAGCATAATAATCACCTGAACGATTATCATCAGTGTAGCTTAAGTAATTTGAAGGAATTTCATTAAGTGAAGTCCATTCACTATAATTTCTATTTGAGTTCCCTCCAAAGGACCTTCCTCCAAATCTTCCACCTAAAGAGATATTATTGTTGCCAAAGTCAATCGATATATTTCCACGCAGACCCCAGAAATTCATTTTTCTATTCATTCTGCCGTCAGAATTGTAATATGATATTTTTACTCCATCATTAGTCCAGTTTCGTTCTACAGAATTCATATACATATTTCTGTTATTATAATTTGCACCAAGTGTTATTTGTATATTGTCTTTTTTAAAATCACCAACGGCTTCGCCGCCATATTTATTTCTCAAACCGCCATTTAAATTCAACATTCCACTTGCACCAATATTACTATTTTTCTTCATTACAATATTGATTATCCCTGCTGTTCCCTCTGGGTCATATTTTGCAGATGGATTTGTGATTATTTCAATGTTTTCTATTGCACTTGCTGGAATTTGCTGCAATGCTTCGCTACCTTGCAAAATAGATGGACGACCATCAATCAATACTGTAAAATTTCCGCTGCCTCTTAAACTTACATTGCCATCAATATCTACTGTAACAGAAGGAATATTTTCCAGAACATCTACTGCAGTTCCAGAAATTGATGAAAAACTTTCACTTACATTAATAACCTTTTTGTCAATTTGATAAGATATTTGAGCTCTCTCTCCGCTTACTACAACATCTTTTGTTTGAATAGTTTTTGGTTTAAGATAAATTTTTCCTAAATCAATTTTTGTGTTTCCTCTTATCTGTATTTGATTTATAAATGTATTTTCAAATCCAATGAAACTGACTCTTAGATAATAATTTCCATTTCTAATGTTTTCAAGAGAAAAATAACCTTGAGAATTTGTTACTGTTCCAGTTACCTGAGTGCTGTCCGATGCTCTAAATAAAACAATATTTGCAAATTCCATTGGAACAGAAGAAGAAGCATCAAAAACATAACCAACTATTTCACCGCTTCCCATTTGACGTGGTTGTGCATATGAAAAAAATGATATTAATAGAAATCCAAAAGAAATCTTGATAATAGTTTTAGCCATATAAAAATACCTTTATTTTTTCTGAAATCGCTTATTTGACAGAAGGTTTTTTAATTCGGTTTAAGTATATAAGTTAATTACGCACATAAAAGTTCATTACAAAAATATTATATTATTCAAAGCTTTTTATTTGATAAATTATTGATACTTTTGGCTACTATGTTTAAGTTCACTTAGTATTTTATTTCATTTAATAAAAAATTAATTAGTTATGAAAACTTCTGGCTACATCTTTATGTTTCTTGCATGGGGTGCAATTTTTAGTCTTGTTTATTATTGTTTTTATAAAATTTTTAAAACAAGAAATAATGATTCAAAAACATAAAAATTCTCTATCATCTACAAAACAACATCTCTAATTCTCAAAAAGATAATTCAAGTATTTTTTATGAAGAATTTATTTTTAATTAATCTAACTGAAAACTTTACTTGTCAAAGTCATATAAATTTGAGTGAACTCATTTTTTAAAAAATAGGTTATTTATGAAAAAAATAAAAAGTATTTCTATCGGGACTGTAATCGTTATTTTACTTGTTATTTTAATTTTACCTAAGCTTATATTAAATAAAAGCAAGAATGATGATGCGCCTTCTCAAAATCCAAGATTACAAGCATTAACTGTTAATGGTATTATAATTAAACCAAAATATTTGCAGAATAAAATTTTTTCCAATGGCACATTAATGAGTAACGAAGAAGTAGAAGTTAGAAGTGAAATTACTGGAAAGATTACTCAGATTTTATTTGAAGAAGGAAGAAAAGTAAAAAAAGGAGAACTTCTTGTTAAGATTAACGATGCAGAACTTCAAGCAACATTAAAGAAAAATAAATCTCGAGAAACTTTAGCTCGGGATAAAGAATACAGATATAGACAACTTCTCGAGAAGAATCTCACAAGTCAGCAAGAATATGATGTTGCACTTGGTGAACTTAATTCAGTTCTTGCAGATATTGAATTTACTCTAGCACAAATCGAAAAAACAGAGATCCGTGCACCATTTGATGGAATAATTGGATTGCGTTCTGTAAGTGTAGGAAGTTATATATCTCCACAAACAAAAATTGCAACACTTCAAAATATTAATCCAATTAAAGTTGATTTTTCTGTTCCTCAAAAATATTTTGGTTTGATTAAGGAAGGTAAAACAATATATGTTAAATCATCTTCAACTGGAAAAGTATATACAGGAAAGATTTATGCAGTTGAACCAAAAATAG
>JARYLX010000057.1 GCA_029907415.1 Melioribacter sp. | reverse complement strand
CAGGAGTTCATTGGACTTTTAGTCCGATGGTAGATATTGCAAGAGATCCTCGCTGGGGTAGAATTGTCGAAGGAAGTGGCGAAGATCCATTTCTCGGTTCTGTTATGGCTGTCGCTCGAGTAAAAGGTTATCAGAGTGATGATTTATCTGCTGAAAACACAATTCTTGCCTGTGCAAAACATTTTGCTGCATATGGAGCAGCAGAGGGGGGTAGAGACTATAATACAGTTGATATTTCGGAAAGGACTTTAAGAGAAATTTACTTACGACCTTTTAAAGCAGCTGTGGAGGCAGGAGTTGGTTCTTTAATGGCCTCTTTTAATGAAATAGGAGGAATTACTTCGTCGGCTAATAGATTTTTAATGACTAAAATATTACGTGAGGAATGGAAATCTAATGCTTTTGTTGTCAGTGATTGGAATTCTATTGGCGAGTTAGTAGTTCATGGCTTGGCAGAAGATTTAAAAAAAGCAGCTGAATTGGCAATTAATGCTACAATAGATATGGATATGGAAGGGAAAGCATATTTTGAACATTTAACAACACTTGTAAAGGATGGGAAAGTAGATATTGACTTAGTGAATAATGCAGTAAGAAGAATTTTGTTAGCAAAATTTAAACTCGGACTATTTGATAATCCTTACAAATATTGTGATGAAAATCGAGAAAAGGAAATTGTTCTTAGCAAAGAGATGATTGAAGCAACAAAAAAAGTTGCTCTCGAATCAATTGTTCTTTTAAAGAACGAAAATAATTTATTGCCTTTGAATAAAGATTTAAAATCAATTGCTGTTGTCGGTCCTCTTTCAAATTCCAAGGAAGACCCATTAGGCCCGTGGGCTCAGGAAGGTAAGGCAGAAAATGTAGTTACAGTTCTAGAAGGTATTAGAAATAAGTTGGGGAATAAAGTAAAAATTAATTACGCTGAAGGCTGTTCAATTAAAGGAAAAGATAAAAATGGCTTTTCAGATGCAATTAAAGCAGTTAAAAATTCTGAAGTTGCTGTTGTTGTTCTTGGGGAATCAAGAGATATGAGCGGCGAAGCTCAATCCCGTGCTACGCTCGATTTGCCAGGTGTTCAAGAAGATTTAATTAAAGAACTGCATAAAACAAAAAAACCAATTGTTGTTGTGTTGATGAATGGCAGACCTCTTACAATAAATTGGATTTCAGAAAATATTCCTGCAATTCTTGAAACATGGTTCTTAGGAATTCAATGTGGTAATGCTATTGCTGATGTTTTATTTGGTGATTATAATCCAAGCGGAAAATTGCCAGTTACATTTCCCAAATATGTTGGCCAAATTCCACTTTATTACAATCATAAAAATACCGGCAGACCATATAATCACATTCAACCTCAATATACTTCTTTCTATAATGATTTTACGATTGAACCTCTTTATCCATTTGGTTATGGATTAAGTTACACAAAGTTTGAATACTCCAATTTAAATCTCAGTAAAAAGCAGATTAAGAAAGATGAATCATTAAAAGTAAGTGTTGATGTTATGAACGTTGGCAGATACGAAGGCGAAGAAGTTGTTCAACTCTATATTCGTGATTTGATTGGAAGTGTAACTAGACCTGTGAAAGAATTAAAAGATTTTATGAAAATAAAATTAAAACCAGGTGAAACTAAAAAAGTAGAATTCATTATTACTCCCGATAAACTAAAATTCTATGATATCAACATGAATTATGTTGTTGAACCTGGTGATTTTAAGGTTTTTGTAGGAACTAATTCTGTTGATGTACTTGAATCTTCTTTTACAATTATTGAGTGAGGAAATCATGAAAAAATTATTTATTGGTTTATTCTTATTTTTTTTAATCACTGCTTGTTCTTCTCAAATAGTTGTAAAAGAAAAGTTTGGTAGTCAGATAGAACAAAATCTAAGAACAGAATATCGGAAATCAGTAAACATCAACTATTTACTATACCTTCCAAAAGATTATGAATTGAGAGACAAATTTCCATTGCTCCTTTTTCTTCATGGTGCAGGAGAAAGAGGAAATGATTTACAACTCGTAAAAAAACATGGTCCACCAAAATTAATTGAAGAAGGAAAAGAATTTCCATTTATTGTTGTGAGTCCTCAATGCTCTCTCAACAAACGCTGGGATACAGAAGACTTGATTGCATTATTAGATTATTTGATTGAAAATTATAAAGTAGATAAAAATAGAATTTATGTGACAGGATTAAGTATGGGTGGTAATGGAACATGGCGGTTAGCTGCTGAAATTCCAGATAGACTTGCAGCAATAATTCCCATTTGCGGCTGGGGAGACCCTTTTGCTGTTTGTATGATTGGAAAATTACCCGTTTGGGCTTTTCATGGAGCTAAAGACCAAGTAGTTCCTGTTAGTGCATCTGAAGAATTAGTTGAAAGACTAAAAAGCTGCGGCGGCGATGTTAAGTTTACTGTTTATCCCGAAGCAAATCATGATTCATGGACAGAAACTTATAACAATCCTGAAATTTATGAATGGCTTCTAAATCAATCGTTGGAAAATAGAAATAAATGAATATTAAGAGTTGAGAATGGAGAGTCGAAGATTAAAAATTTTTTGTCATCAACTCGGAACCGTAATTCTGAACTTTCAATTTTCAACTCTCAATGTTCAATTAAAACAATAGGCGATAATGAGATTTTTAAAATTATTAATTGCGGTTTTGGTACTTAATTTTGCATTAATTGCTCAACCTAAAAATTTTGTTCGAATTGAAGGCAAAAATTTTATAGATGTAAATGGAAATAAAATCTTTCTTAAAGGGATTAATCTAGGCAACTGGCTTAATCCCGAAGGATATATGTTTCATCTCAAAAATATTAATTCATATCGTTTAATAGATAATTTGATTAAAGAACTTGTTGGACCAGAAGAAACAAATAAATTCTGGGAATCTTTTCGTAATAATTATATAACCCGAGAAGATATTGCATTTATTAAAAAAGTTGGTTTCAATCACATTCGTGTGCCATTTAATTTCAAACTCTTTTTAATTGAGGACCATCCAGAAATTTTTCTCGAGGAAGGATTTAAGAGACTCGACGATGTCATTAAATGGTGCAAAGAATTTAATTTATATGTAGTACTTGATATGCATGCAGCTCCAGGTGGACAAACTGGGGACAATATAGATGACAGCTGGGGTTATCCTTTTTTATTCGAAAGTAATTTGATGCAACAGACTACAATTAACTTGTGGAAAAAAATAGCAGAGCGATACAAAGATGAAACAATTATTCTTGGTTATGATTTATTGAATGAACCTATTCCACATTATTTAGATAACAAAGAAGAGCTAAATAAATTATTAGAACCGCTTTACAAAAAAATTGTAAGTGCAATCAGAACTGTTGATAAAAATCATATCATCTTTTTAGGCGGTTCACAATGGAATACAAACTTTAATGTTTTTACTTCACCTTTTGACTCGAATTTAGCTTATACATTTCATAAATACTGGATGCCGACAGAACAAAAAGAAATTCAGGAATATGTTGATTTTAGAGATAAGTATAATGTCCCTGTTTGGTTAGGTGAATCAGGTGAAAATGATAATGAATGGATAAAATCATTTAGAGAATTATTGGAAAAAAATGAAATTGGATGGTGTTTCTGGCCATATAAAAAAATGGAATCAACACGCGGCGTTGTTTCGTTCAAAAAAACTAAAGAATGGGATGAAATAATTAAGTATGCTGAAGGTTCAAGAAAAAATTTTGAGGAAATTCGAAAAAATAAACCACCAAGAGAAATTGTTATAAAAGCATTGAACGATTTAATCGAAAACATCAAGTTCAATAATTGTGAAATCAATAATCATTATCTTAAAGCACTTGGGGTAAGCAATTAAATTTTCTCATAAAATTAGTATAAAATATTCCTGTGATTTTTTAATAATATACTTCATGAGCGTAGGAGGTAGTATGAAGTATGTAATGATTTTATTTTTAGCCGCCTCAGCATTTTTAGCACAAACAAAATTTCCATATCAAGATATTAATTTACCAATTGAAAGAAGAGTTGAGGACTTGCTTACACGAATGACTCTCGATGAAAAGATTGAATTGTTGGGAGGAACTGGATTTGCAACAAAGCCAATCCCTCGATTAGGTATTCCAGAACTACGGATGACAGATGGTCCAGTTGGAGTAAGATGGAATTCATCGACTGCATTTCCTGCATCAATTGCAATGGCTGCAACATGGGAACCAAATTTAATCAATGGGATTGGAAGTGCTATAGCAAGAGAAGTGAAAGGTAAAGGCCGTCATGTAATTCTTGGTCCGTGTGTGAACATTGTTCGGCTTCCAACATGGGGAAGAAATTTTGAAACTTTTGGTGAAGACCCATTCCTTGCATCTCGAATGGCGGTAGATTACATCAAAGGTGTTCAAAAAGAGGGTGTTGCTGCAACTGTAAAACACTTTGCAGCCAACAATCAGGAACATGAAAGAATGTTTATTGATGTTATGGTTAGCGAACGTGCGTTGAACGAAATTTATTTGCCGGCATTTAAATCTGCTGTAACAGAAGCTGATGTTCTCTGTGTGATGTGTGCATACAATAAGGTTAATCAACATTTTGCAAGCGAAAATGATTATTTGCTAATTGAAAAACTTAAAAAATAATGGGGCTTTAAAGGTTTACTTATGAGTGATTGGGGTGCGGTTCATTCTTCCATTCCAACTGCAAAAGGTGGTCTCGACCTTGAAATGCCTTTTGGTACTTTTCTAAATAAAAATAACCTTTTGCCTGCAATTGAAAATGGAGAATTAACAATAGAAAAAATTGATGATAAAGTAAGAAGAATTTTAACAGTAATATTTAAACTCGGTTTATTTGATACACCAGAATGGGAAGAAAATCCTTCATTAATTGATTCACCAGAAAATAGAAAAATTGCATACGAAACATCACTTGCATCAATTGTTTTATTGAAGAATGAAAAAAATATTTTGCCATTGAATAAGGATAAAATAAAGTCAATTGCTGTAATAGGTCCTGCTGCAAAAATAGCAAGAACTGGGGGAGGAGGCAGTGCTTATGTTACTCCAATTAATCCTGTATCTCCTCTCGATGCTCTGAAAAATAAATTACCAAAGAATATAAAAATTAATTATGAACCAGGAGTTTTACTCGAAGGTGATGCTCAGGCAATTCCATCTGAATTTTTATTTACAGATGAAAATCAGAAAACAAATGGATTGAATGCAGAATATTTTGATAATGTTAATCTCTTAGGCGAACCAAAGGTAAAAAGAATTGATAAAAATATTTCTTTCAACTGGGCAGATGGTAAACCAGTGAATGAATTAGATGTTAATAATTTTTCAGTTAGATGCACTGGTTATCTGAAAGCTCCTCAAAGCGGTGAATTTATTGTTAACACTGCAACTGATGATGGTGTTCGTTTATGGATTGATGATAATCTTATAATCAATGATTGGACAGACCACGGCGTAATGACAATCTCTCGAAAAATTAATTTAGAAAAAGGAAAATTGTACAAGATTAAAATGGAATATTATTAAAAAAGCGGCGAAGCTGTGGCAATCCTTGGATGGCAAACTCCAGATGATAACTTGTTGAATAAAGCAATTGAATTGGCAAAACAATCTGATGTTGTTCTTCTCTTTGTTGGAACTTCAGATAGAATTGAATCTGAAGGGATGGATAGAGCAGATTTAATTTTGCCATCTGAACAGGATAATTTAATTCAAAAAATTGCTGAGGTTAATAAAAACACAATTGTTGTTTTAAATACAGGAGCCCCGATTTTAATGGATCAATGGATTGACAAAATAAATGCACTCCTTGAAATGTGGTTTGGCGGCAGCGAAGGTGGAAATGCTATTGCTGATGTGTTACTCGGCAATTATAATCCAAGTGGAAAATTACCAGTTACATTTCCTAAAAGATGGGAAGATTGTTCTGCATATGAAACTTACAGAAAATATCCGGCACGCACTTATTACGCAGATGATATTTATGTAGGTTACCGCCATTTTGATAAATATAACATTGAACCACTTTTTCCGTTTGGATTTGGATTGTCATATACAACTTTCGAATATTCTGACATTAATGTTATAAATAAAGGAGATAAATGCGAAGTAAGTATTAATTTAAAAAATACAGGTAATATGAAAGGAGCAGAAGTAGTTCAACTTTATGTAAGTCAAAAAAATCCAAAAGTTGATAGACCAATTAAAGAATTAAAAGCATTCAAAAAAGTATATTTAAATCCTGGCGAAACTCAAAAAGTTATCCTTGAGTTCGATAAAAATTCTCTTTCATATTATGACGAAGCATCTCGTTCATGGAAACTTGATAAAGATGATTATGAAATATTGATTGGAAGTTCTTCTCGTGATATTAAATTAAGGAGTATAATTTCTTTATTGGATTAAATAAAAATCATTCTGAACAAAGTGAGAATCTTTTTTTATAAATGTAGAATTAAGTTTTAGATTCTTCGTCATCCACCTTTTGGTGGAATTATTCAGAATAACAGAGAAAAAAACAATACAGTCATTCTGAATGGAGCGAAGCGGGATGAAGAATCTCATTAATACAAAAATTGGGATTAGATTCTTCGTCGACCGCCATTCGGCGGTCTCCTCAGAATGACAGAAAAGTATATATCATTTAATGATGGAATCATTCTAAGTGATGAATGAAAAATATAGAGAATAATCAGAACAAAAAAAGTGTATGAGGATTAAAGTCCCTCTCTTTTTAAGAGAGGGATTTAGGGAGAGTTTTTTTATAATGATTGAATTGTGATAAATTCTTAAAGCAAAGAATCTCTTTAGAAATAGGTTCAGCTTTAAAGATATTTCATCAGTCAATAAAAGCTGTTTGAAAATAAAAAGTCATTCTGAATGGAGCGAAGCGGAATGAAGAATCTCATTAATACAAAAAATGGGATTAGATTCTTCGTCGTTCGCCTATCGGCGGACTCCTCAGAATGACAGAGAAAATATAATTGTCATTCTCATATGACAGGGTAGAGAAGAATTTCATAAAAAATATTTTACTTAATTGATTTTCTAATTTCCATAATTTGACATTATGAATTGTTCTGTTTAATTCTATGATGTCATTTTTGTAAAATTTTTACATTTATTGCGGAAATACTATGTATAGAAAAGAAATTTTTTTTATAATCTTTTATTTCTCCTTAGCATTATACGCTCAAAATTTTTCCGGTGGATTTAATTTTTATTTGCCATCGAGTGATACAAGCACACAAAAATTTTTACCTGCATTTCCGATTGATAAAATTGAAGATGATGAATTTGTATCAATTGATTCTGAAGGAAAATTTAGTGTTAAAGGAAAAAGGATACGATTCTGGGGTACAAACTTTGGAGCTGATAACGCATTCCCTCCAAGAGATAAAGCCGGACTTTTAGCAGGACGTTTGAGAAAATATGGTTTCAATCTTGTTCGTATGCATCACCTTGATAATCCATGGTCAAATAGAAGCCTTGTTGGCAAAAGTGAAACACGCCAAATTAATCCTGCTTATCTTGATACTCTCGAATATATAATTTCCAAACTCAAAGAAAATGGAATTTATGTGAATATGAATCTTCATGTTTCAAGAACCTTTAGAATATTTGATCAGGTTCCTGATTACGATTCACTGCCAGAATTTGGGAAGGGTGTAAACTTTTTTGACCCTTATATAAAAAGTTTGCATAAAGAATATGCACGTCAACTTCTTACTCATGTTAATCCATACACCGGAAAAGCTTTGGTTAATGATCCAGTAATGGCAATGGTTGAAATTACTAATGAAAATTCTCTTTACAGATTTTGGAGAGATAATCAATTAAAACCAATATCAAAAGGCGGGGGACTGCCATATCGTTATTCTAAAATGCTTGATAGCTTATGGATTGAATTTTTGATAAAAAAATACCATGCAACCCAAAATTTACAAACTGCATGGAATAAAGGACAAATTTCATCTGGTCAAAATGAACAGGTAAAAAATGGAGGTTTTGAAAATCCTAATCCTCGAAATTATTGGGCACTGGAAGAACATAATGGAGCTGATGCAGATACTTCACGTGATAATACAGTTTCTTATTCAGGAAATTACAGTTTTAAAGTTGCTGTAAAAAATGCAACTGGAACAGATTGGCATATTCAATTCAAATTGCCTTCTGCTACAATTCTAAAAGATTCTTCATATACATTTTCATTTGCCGCTCGTTCAGATTCACCAAGAGAAATTGCTGTTAACATAATGAATGACCAGTCGCCATGGAATTCTTATGGATGGTATTCAATAAAATTGACAACAAACTGGCAGATATTTTCTTTCAGCATTAAAGCTCCTGAAGATAATAAAGGTCACACAAGATTGTCATTCAGTCTTGGCAAAGAAAAAGGAACATATTGGTTTGATGAAATTAGTTTTACAAAAGCCGGGGTTGTTGGTTTAGAACAAAATGAGTTGCTCGAATTAAAAAATGTTGCTCGTATCGATTATTCAAAATGTGTTCAATATACAAATCAAAGAGTTAAAGATATGTCTGAGTTCTACATAAATCTTGAAAGAAATTATTTTAAAGAGATGATAAAGTTTTTGAAAGATACACTTGGTGTGAAAGTACCAATTGTTGGTACAAACTGGAATGTTGGTCCGGCAGATTTAGCAGCAATGTCAGATGCAGATTATGTTGATAATCATGCTTACTGGGACCATCCGCAGTTCCCATCAGTTGCATGGTCTTCAACTGATTGGCTAATTAACAATACTCCAATGGTAAAGGATAATAACGGGGGAACTATACCGAGTTTATTTGCTGGGGTTCCGATGGTTGGAAAACCATTTACAGTTAGTGAATACAATCATCCATTCCCGAACAGATATCAAGTAGAGTCAATTCTATTTAGTGTGGGTTATGCTTCATTTAATGATGCAGATGCATTTATGTATTTTGATTATAGTGAAGCTTTCGAATGGGAAAAAGATTTTATTGCAGGATTTTTTGGAGTTAATCGTAACTCTGTTTTAATGTCGTTCTATCCAACTGTTGCTTATGCATTTCGAAATGGTTTAATTAAGTCCTCATTAAATCCAATTCATATTAGCTACACTGCTGATACTTTGTATGCCTTACCCAAAAATGATGCTTCTGGATGGTATGGTCCTTCATATTATGACAGAAAAATTTCTTTTATTCATTCGATTAAAACAGAAAATTATTTTGGCACAACCACAACTAATTTTAATCAGCTGCCTCAAGTTGCAGGATCCTCGTTTATCACAGACACAGAAGAAATTATTTGGAATACAAATGATGGAACATTAACAATAGCTGCACCAAAACTAAATGGATTAACCGGCTATCTTTCTAAATTAAAAGGCAAAAGAGTTGGTGATATTTATGTGGCTGATGTTCTCTCTTCAGATGATTTCGGAACTTTAACATGGTTGTCTTTAACAGAATATCCAGTTTCAAGTTCTGATAAATCTTTGATTACAATCGGTTCTAAAATTCAAAATACTGGGATGATTTGGAATGGAAATAAAACAGTAAATAATAATTGGGGACATTCTCCAACTCAAATTTATCCAATTAGAATCAAACTAGATTTAATGATTTATGCAGATTCCATCAGAGTATTTCCGCTTGATAATAAAGGGAAAGAAATTTTATCACAATCATTTGTAATAAAACCTTTTCAAACAAATCATTTTCTTTTCGATATCGACCAGTCAATTTATAAAACACTCTGGTTTGGTATTGAAAAGTATGGAAGTGGAATATCAACTAAAATTAATCAGAAGAATAATATTCCACTTGAATATAAATTCGAGCAAAACTTCCCAAATCCATTTAATAATTCAACAATAATTAAATATCAAATTCCCAAAGATGGGGTTGTAAAAATCAAAATCTATGATATTTTAGGGAAAGAAATTAAAACACTTGTAGATGAATATAAAATGGCAGGCTACTATCAGATTGATTTCAATTTAGAAAATATTTCGAGTGGAGTATATTTCTGTACTTTTCAGGCAAATAATTTTGTTGATATAAAAAAAATTATTTTTTTAAAGTAAATTAAATCAAATGTTTTTATAGTAAATATATTTTGAAATGAATTATGAAAGTCATAATTAATTTTTTATTGCTATTAATTTTTGTATTTGTGAGATCATATTACTCTCAAGGAGTTCGTCCCATTCGTGATAATGTTGGTTTTTGTTGGAATGCTGATGAAATGAAAGATTTTATCGAATATTTAGAAAATTCTTCTGATAAAAAAGAATTCGACAAAGTAAATTTAATAGCAGGAATTTCTGTCCACGATGATTATTTATATGCTGGAAAAGTCTATTACCCGCTTTTCAAATTAATTAATGCTAAAGAAGTAATTATATTTGGTGTTACACACGGCACAGTTAGGAGAGAAGTAAATCTACCTGCAGATGTTTTGATATTAGATAATTTTGATTCGTGGAAAGGAATTTATAATGATGTTAAAATTTCACCATTGAGAGAAATAATAAAATCAAAACTTGATAAGAAATATTTTACAGTTAATAATAAAGCACACGAAGTTGAACATTCAATAGAAGCATTAATTCCTTTTCTTCAATTTTATAATCCCGATGTTAAAATTACTCCAATTATGGTTACTCAAATGTCAGTAGAAAAAATGGAAGAAGTTTCACTTCAGCTTTCAAAAATTATTATTGATTACATCAAAGTAAATAAATTGAAATTGGGTAAAGACATTTTCATACTTATTTCGAACGATGCAAATCATTATGGAGAAGATTTCAACAATTCACCTTATGGATTGGATTTAAATGCACATCAAATGGCAATAGAAAATGATCAGCGGATTATTAATGAATATTTAATTGGGATTGTTGAACCTGAGAGAATAAAAAATCTTGCAAAAGAAATATTGCCTGAAGAAGCTAATCAAAAAACAATCCCATTATGGTGTGGAAGGTATCCAGTTATTTTTGGATTATTCACATTAAATAAAGTTGCAAATAATTTTGGTATTAAAAATGTAGAAGGAAAGTTGATAAAATATTCAGATACATTTACAGAAAAAGTATTGCCGCTTAGAAAATCTTCTATGGGATTGACAGCACCATTTTCACTCAAACACTGGGTTGGATTTTTCACGATAGGTTTTTATATAAAGTAATAATGGAATTAAATATGAAATTACAGAATCCCTGGCTCCGAATTCCTGCCGATGATTATGAAAATCACATGTCAGCATCAAATGTTGGACAGCTTCAAGTTCTCAACAAAATATTCAAAGATGTTTTAGATGAATTCAACCCAAAATCAATTTGTGTATTGGGCTGTACCACAGGCAATGGTTTTGAACATTTGATTAATCGTGATGTTGAAAAAATAATTGGAATTGATATTAATCAAAATTATTTAGCTGAATGCAGCGAGAGGTTTTCTGATAAATTACGGCAGCTAAAATTAATATGTGCAGATTTGAATGAGCTTGAATTACAAAGTAATATTTTTGACCTTATCCATGCAGCATTAATATTTGAATATGTTGATGCTCAAAATCTATTAAGAAAAATATCAAAATGGCTTACACCAGATGGAATATTGAGTGCAGTATTTCAACTTCCATGTGAAAAATCTAATCCTGTATCTGATACTCCTTATCATTCTTTAAAATCATTAAGCTCTATTATGAAGCTGATTGATGTTAATGAAATTGAAAATTTTTTTAGGGAAGAGAAATTGTTATGTGTAAAATCTTATACTGTGAATTTACCTCAAGAGAAAAAATTTTTAGTAATGTATTGTAAAAAAGTTATATGATATAAGTGACGATTAAAATTTAAGAAGGATAGAAAAATTTACATATTGCTAAAATTACTGAAGCAATACACTTAGGTGGAAAAGAATTTATAAACTGTTGAAATACTAATCAGCGTCAATCTGCAAAATCTGCGATAGATAAATTTCACCCAGATAACGCAGAATGTCGCAGATAGTAAAATACTCTTTCCTTGTTATACTCATAGCTTTTGATCTTAATAAAAGAGATTCTTCTAAGTTACACGAAGCTAAGCTTTGCGTATTATTTAACTTGATTTAAATATTTTTATAACTCTTCTGTTTTCTTTTCTTCAATAACAACTTTTTGTTTATTTCTGCCCTTCATAAAAAGAGCAACAATAAGAGCAATGATTATTATTCCTCCTGCAACATAAACCCAATTGAATTTAGATGGTGGCGAAACTTTTTCTTTCCACATAGCAATATGAGCTTCTATGGAATCTTTATCAGCTTCAGTCATCATATTGTTTTCAATTAAAATTGGAATCCATACAGGCTGGACAGTTTTGAAATACACACTATCTGTAAATGCATAGTAAGTATTTAGAGATTCGTCTTTACTTTTTATACCAAGATTTTTGATTTCATCATCAATGAAAGAATAAACACTATTAACAAACTGCTCTCCGCTTCTGAAAGGGAGTAATGCTAATTTTTTTTCTCTAAATAATTGATTAATCTGCGTCCATATTTCTTCGTTTAATCTTGAATTCCATTCGAAAAACATTCCATCAATATTCGCAATTTGTGATGCTTTATCCTGCTTTGTCAAATAAACATCACTGAGCTTTGGACCAATTTGTTTCCATAGTTTATTGAAATCTCGGTATTGTTTTTTCATTTCGCCTAAATCTTGAGGTGTGAGTTGTGTTACCCTCATAAACTGAATATTATCTACAATAGTTCTTTCAATGTTATAAAATAAATTGCGGCTATCAACTTTAGTAATAATTGCTTGTTTTTCTGCCTCGTTTAATGTGCCCGGTGTTTTTAGAAATT
>JARYLX010000056.1 GCA_029907415.1 Melioribacter sp. | reverse complement strand
AATAAAATTGAAACAAGAGATTTTACTGAATTGAAAGGAATTTTATCATTGTTTATAATAAAAAATTTAACTGCATCTATAAGCTATGGAATTTTAAACATACTTGGAGAGCAAAACAAAAAAATTGGGAATGCCATAATTAAATATGAAAAACAGGATGAATTATTAGTGAGCGGATATTATGAAAATAATGATGCAAGATTAATTTTGTATTCACCTTATTTGATGGATATTAGATTGAAAGCTGAACTGTACAGAATAAATGGTTATTATCTGCATAATAATCAACTGCAATTTATAATTAATTACAATTATTACAATATATCAGATAAAAACGAAGGGAATGATTTTCTTTTCAGAATAGGAAGAAGATTTTTTGAAAATAGTATTATTGGTTATGAGTATTATTTTGCTGATTTCGCTTATGTCTCTTCTAATTATTATTCACCTCAGAATTTTATTTCACATAGTCTCTGGGGTGAATATAAATGGACTCATAAAAATGGATTGAAATTATATTTATTTGGAAAAATTGGGTATGTTCCAGCAATCGACTTTTTTGTCAGTGAATATTTTATTAATGCAAGTTATAGTCCCATTAAATCTTTGAATGTAAATGGAAGAGTAGGATTTTCTAATAGTTATCGTTTTGATTCTGTATATCAATCATTTTCAACATCTTTTTCATTATACTGGAATATTTTTTAATTTATTTCCCAAAATTTCTTATTGACAAAAGGGGTTGTATGTTCAATAAATTATTTATTAGTATAATTATTCTTTTATGGTCACTGAATATTTATGCTGTTGATAAATCGAATTTCAAATTATTTTATGTCAAAGAAATTAATGATAATACATTTGTGTCATCACAGAAAACATTAGGAAAGTTTGTTCCACTTAGCGGGAATTTAGAACAACTAAAAAATTTTTTTAATTCATTAAAGAATTCTAAAAATCAGATTATTAGAATTGCTCATTATGGAGATTCATTAATACAGGGAGATATTATTACAGAATATTTGAGAGAATATTTCCAGGAAAAATTTGGAGGCAAAGGAATTGGCTTTTTGTCAATCATCTCAAATGATGTTAAGATGAAAACGAGTATCAATCATTCTTATTCTGACGACTGGACGTATGCTTCAATAATAACAAGAAATCCTGATAATTTACCTCTGGGGATAAGCGGAGCAGTTGCTATTCCTAAGATAAACAGCTGGATTAAATATGAAACAACAGATAATCTAAAATCAACAAGCAGTTTCAATACTGTGAAAATTTATTATAGTAATGCAAAAAATTCTGTAATACAATACAAAGTAAATAATGGCAAAGCTGTTGAAATTACCTTGGATGATGGAAACACACTCAAAGAACTAAAAATAGATTTGAATGTTGCAGGTAAATCATTTGAGATGAAATTTTTGTCTGGCAAAGCTCCGTATATTTTTGGAATTAGTTTGGAAAGTGGAAATGGTGTTTATGTAGATAATTTCCCAATGCCAGGTAATTCAGGAGTTTCATTGTTGAATATTTCTGAAAATGTATTAAAAGATTTTCAAAAGTATTCTGATTATTCATTAATTATTTTAACATATGGGGCAAATGTAAATGCACCTAATAAAGAAATATTTAATTACTACGAAAACAAAATGATAACAGTTATAGAATATCTAAAAAAATGTTTTCCAAATGCAGGTATAATACTTGTTGGTGTAGGTGATAAAACAATGAAAATCGGAAATAAGTTTGTAACAAATCCTGATGTATCGCTATTACTTTCAGCACAAAAAAGAATTGTTGAAAAATCAAAAATTGCTTTCTGGAATTTATGGGAAGCTATGGGCGGGCAAAATTCAATGAATGAATGGGTCAATTCTAATCCTCCTATGGCATTAAAAGATTATTCTCACTTTACACAGTTAGGAGGTAAACGAGTAGCTCAGCTTCTCTTTGATGCGATAATTGATTCATACAATAAAGAAAAATAATTTTTAATTTTTTCCTTTATGAAATTGCAAGTTAATTTCCTCTACTTATACCAATCTTTTAAGTTCTTCTAATAACTTATTTTCTTGCAATAGTTTAAATAATAAATTATATTCACCTGCAAATTGTATGAATCTGAGCCAAGGAAGAAGAAAGTGTATTTAGTTGAGATGGAATGGAAATATTTTTATTCGAAAATTGATTAAAAACAAATTTTTTTTCTGGCATTTGTTTTGTTTATAAATTTCTGCTAATAATAGACTTAATATGAATAAAGATTTATTGAAATACCAAATAGCATTAGACAATCGTGAGCTAAAACCCCCCAGAAGAAATGAAGCTAAGGAAAAATTACGAACAATAATTGTATCTGGATTTTTATCATTATTGTTGATTATAACCATTATTATAACCATGCCTCTTACTATTTTGACCTGGAGCGGATTGTTTGTTTATTCGTCCATAGTTTCTCTGGTTATTTTCTTATTTGTGCTTTTATTTAGATACTTTGGAATTTTATTTATGGCATATTTTTATAATACAAGATACACAGTTCAAAGCAAACCGGGTTATTATCCTTTTGTTTCGATTATTGTACCTGTTTATAATGAAGGAAAAATATTAAAAAATTCTATTGAATCACTTCTGAATCTTGATTATCCCAATTATGAAATTATTATAGTTAATGATGGTTCGACTGATGATACAGCAGAAATTGGAGAATCACTTGTAGGTTATCATAAAGGAAGAAAAAGTCTAGTCAAAATTTCTTTAATTAATAAACCAAATGGCGGCAAAGCTAAAGCATTAAATGCAGGGATTCAATATTCCGAAGCACAGTTTGTTTTATGCATGGATGGAGATTCTCAATTAACACCCGATACTTTACGAGCTGCTATGAGACATTTTGTTGACCCAACAGTTGGAGCAGTTGCTGGAAATGTAAAAGTTCAAAATAGAAAAAAAATTTTAACGGATTTACAAGCCCTTGAATATTTAGAAGGATTAAACTTAGCTCGAAGTGCTCAGGGATTTTTACAAATGGTGAATATAATTCCAGGCCCAATTGGTGTTTTTCGTAAGTCAACATTACGAGATGCAGGATTTTATTCAAGTGATACATATGCAGAAGATGCAGATATTACACTTAAAATTTTGGCAAAAGGCTGGAAAATTATTTATGAACCTAATGCAATTGCTTATACAGAAGCACCTGCAACAATTTATCAACTTTTAAAACAAAGATATCGCTGGACTCGTGGAATTTTGCAAGCAATTAGAAAACACAAAAGATATTTGTATAATCCCACATTAAACTTCAGTAATAGTTTTATATTGTGGTCAATGTTCTACGAAGCTTTAATATGGCCAGCGATGAATATCTTTGTTAATCTTTACTTTATAATCATAGCATTGCTTTATGGAATTCATATAACTTTGTTCTTATGGTGGGTTGGTATAGCAGTTCTCGATTTAATGTCTGCAGTTTATTGTGTAGCAGCAGAAAGAGAAGAATTTCGTCTTGTACCATTTGCGATTATTTATAGAATATTTTTTATTTTACTGATAGATGTAACAAAAGCAATGGCAACAATTGAAGAATTTATCGGAATAAGAATGACATGGGGAAAACTAGAAAGAATTGGAACCCCTGCTTTAGAATCAACACAAGGTATCAAGGCATTTAAGTAAATTTTATGAGGTAGAAAATGGAATTAATTCCAATATTATCGTTAATAATACTCGTAGCCACAGTGTCGACATTTATCCTGGCAGTAGGTGCTTATATTTTATATAAAGTCAGAGAGAGAAAAGGAATCGCAGCTCAAGCTCCTCAACCAGCTGCTATACCTGCAGAATTAATTACTCCAGCTCCATTAGGCGCAGAACAAAGAGCAGCAGCACCCGGAAGAAGAACATATGAAGTTGTTCAACCACAACAAGAATATGGTTACGAATACCAGAGACCTTCTCCTTATGAACAAGAAGAATCTAAAGGTCCTGAATTAAGACCAACTTTTGTTGGAGCAGGACCACGTCAATTTCAAGCAGAAGAATTTCCACGAAGAACGGATGAACAAATTTCCGGTTCAATTGCTGAACGCTTTACTCCTAAAAGAAAATTTGTCAGGTATACAAGCGAAGGTTATGAAGAACCTGCAAAACAAGAGAAAAAACAAGAGGACAATCTTAGGTGGCGGTAATTGAAAACAGAGGTCTTAGAGTTAATTATTTGATAATATTTTTAAGTGGTCTGGTTCTTCTTATCACAGGAATTCTTGTTTTTTTGCTTATAGTAAAAAATATTTATGGAAGTTATGAACTAAAAGAAATATTGCCTACCAAAGAAAACTTAAAGTTAATTAAAGGTGATTTAAAAACTAAGAAAGTTGCAATTCTCTATTCTCAATACACTGAAAATATGCTACCTGCCGGCAGTACTTGGCTTAAAGATAATATTGATACATGGAAAAGATTTATTAAAAATTCTAAGATGAATTATGATATTATTTCTGATCAGGTTATTGAGTTAGGTGAACATTTTGATTACAAATTAATTGTTCTACCAGGAGCCAAATCTTTAAGCGATAAACAACTTGTTCAATTGAAAAAATATTTAGAAAATGGTGGAAGTTTATTTGTAACAGGTGGACCAGCAACTTATTCCGATGAAGGTAAATGGCGTGGCTGGGATTTTTTTACAGAAGTTTTTGGTCTTAAGTTTAATAAAGAAATAAAACCTGAAGAAACTTATAAAGTTCATACATTAAGAGGAAATTTACCTATTACTGCTGGAATTCCTACAGGTTATGCTCTTAAGATTGCAACCTGGGATAGACCAATTTATGCTGAAGTTCTCGAACCCCGAACAACACAGGTAAGTTTCTGGTATGATTTCAGAAGAGAAGCAGGATTGGTGCGAGAAGAAATTCAAAAAAGTGCAGGAATTGCTTATGGCACTTATGGCAACGGAAGATTTGTATGGTATGGATTTGAGTTGAATTCAGTTTTGGGTGTTCAAAAAGATTTTGTTTATTTTGAAAAATTATTTAATAATTCATTGAACTGGCTTACATATCAACCAACAGCTTATGTTAAAGATTGGCCATTGGATTATAATGCTGCTCTAATTTTTATTCCAACCTTGAATCAGAATATTAGTAATGTTAATCTTTTAAAAAATATAATTGACTTTAAACAATATCCTGCAACTTTTTTTATTGATCCTATTTCAGCTGCAAAAAATTCTAATCTAATAAAGTCATTAGCGAAACTTGGCGATATAGGTGCTGTTGTTGACATCGGTTATATAGAATCTCCAGAAGATACCGTGAATGAACTTTTTAATAAGGAAACTCAATTTCTTAATTTGAAAATTGCTAAGGATACTTTGCAAAAAATTTCAGGTAAAGAAGTAAAAGCTATTATGCCATTATACGGATATTATAATGATAATACACTTCAAGCAATGTCAACTTTTAATATTGAGTTTCTTGTTACAGATTCGCTTACAGATAGGTCGGTTCCAGAATTGAGAGTTAGAAATAATAAACAAATTATGATAATTACTAAAACAGCAAGAGATGATTATGAAATAGTAAAAAAATATGGCCTTACAAATGTAGATTACCAAAGATATACTTATGAAGAAGATGTTGATAGAATTCTGTTTGAAGGAGGATTATATGTTTTTAAGGTTCATACAGAATATCAATTACAACCGGATTATATTTCTGTTGTGAGAGATATTTTAAGATATGCAAAAAGTAAAAAGATTTGGATAACAACTCTTTCTGAACTTCAAGCTTGGTGGAAAAAACGTCAGCAGATCGAAATTCGTTATGAAACAAGAAGTAAAAGAAGAATTTCTGTTGAGTTTACAAATCCAAGTGATTTAAAAGCCGAAAATCTTGTTGTTCAAGTCAATCTTAATAAAAAAGTAAAAAATATAGATGTTTCTACAGATATTATTAATACGCCTATTCCTAAATATGAAATTAGTAGAAATGGACAAATTATTAATTTTTATCTTGATAAAATGGACCCTCACGAAACTCGTTCTTTACTAATAGATTTTGAAAATGTAGATTAAATGTTAAAAGAAAATTTTTCCAGTTAACAATAAAATACTATGATTAATTTTGTTAAAAATATTAACCACAAAAGAATTATTAAGAAAAATATTTTTACTTTTATTGTAATAATAATATTAATAAGTTGTGTTGAGCCTCTAACAGATTCAACACAAAGTGTTGCCCCAACAATAGAAATTATAAAACCTGTTACAGGTGATTCGGTAATGATTGGTAAAAATGAAGTTGAATATAAAGCTGTAGATGGAACAGGAGGACAAGGTTTATCTTTTTATGAAGTATATATTAATAATAAATTCACAAAAAAATATTTGCAAAATGATGATGGAACTAATCCTAAAATTTATCTTGAAATAGATTCTACATTATTGGGAAGCACAATTAAATATTTTATAAAAGTATATAATAAAGCCGGGAAAGCTAAAGAAAGCAAAGTTCAGGAAAATATTTATGTTAAAGATAAGCCTCCTGCTGCTCCTTCTAATTTGATTATTAAAAAAACTAGTGATTATTCTGTTACTCTATTGTGGAATGATAATTCAAATAATGAAAAAGGTTTTGAAATATGGCGTAAAGATGGCGGTGGGGGAACTTACCGAAAAATTAAAAATCTCCCTGCAAATACAATAAGCACAATTGATGATGGAATTTCTCCTTTTGTGGATTACTTTTATAAAGTTAGAGCTTATAATGATTCAGGTCCTTCAGATTTTAGTAATGAAGTTGGAACCTCAAGCTTACCTGGAGGACAGTGGAATCTACAGGCAGAAGCAATTGGTGCCAGTTTAATAATTCTTAAATGGAACGATTTTGCAGTAAATGAACTTGGATTTAAAATTGAAAGAACTAATCCTTATACTAATAACTGGGAAGTAATTGATATTACTGCACCTAATCAAACAGAATATGAAGACAGCAATGTTCAACCAAGTACTGCATATAAATACAGAGTAGCTTATTTCACATCAAATTCAATTAGCGGATACTCTAATGAAGCATCAATTTCAACATTCTACACAGATGTCGATGGTCCTACAAATCTTTTAGGTTACTACTCATCTGGCGTGGTATTACAATGGACAAATAATGATAAATTGCAGATAACCAAAGGCACAATAATCGAAAGAAAAACAGGAACCGATGGGAAATTTACTGAAATAAGTACAATTGATTCTGATGCAACTTCATTTAATGATGTAAATGTTCAATCCGGTAAGACTTATTATTACAGAGTTCGGCAGAAGTTAGCAAGTAGAATTTATACCCCATATTCAAATACAATATTTATTACAATACCTTGATTGATTTAAGAATGGAAGAATTAAAACATAGTAAAACGTCTTCAAAAGTTCAGAATGAACTTTTAAATATGATAATAGATAAAAATGGCAAGATAATTGCCTTGAATCCGGCAATAAAGAAAATTATTCCAGAAGCTGCTCCACAAAAAAATTTTTTTGAATTATTTGATGAAGAAACTGTTATTTCACTTCAGAGAATATTTTTAGATGCTCGCAAGTATGAAATTATAGGGAGAGATTTTGTTGAAATAAAATCAGGTGGTAAAACAAATATTTATGAGTTTATATTTTCGCCTCTAAGAAGCGAAAGTAATATCTATTTTTATATTGATATCTTAGAAAAAGAACAAGCAGAACAGAAACAAAATATTGATAAGTTTTTTATTGCAACTTCCGAAATTGAAAAGATTTGCAGTAATAAGAAAATACATTCCATAATAAACAGAATTAAATTAACATTTCCTTTTACTTTTATTGAGAAAGCAAAAATTCAGAAAGAAATAAATGAAATTGACGAGTATTTCTGGTTGAAGGATGCTTCAGGTAAATTTATTTTAATTAATGAAAAATATGCCTCTTCTCTTGGTTTTACATCTTCACAGCTTGAAAATAAGAGAGAAGAAGATTATCTGCCTAAATATTTAGTCCCTCTTTACAATAACATTAATAATTATATTATTAATTCTTCTAACGCTGTAATCATTGAAGGAAGTACTCCAATTACTAGCCAAGCAACAAGGAATATAAATATAGTTCAATTCCCAATTTGCGACTTAGATAATAAAGTTGTTGCAATCATAGGATTTTCACAAGAAATTGAAGATAAAAGTAAATCCTCAGAAAATCTTATTGGTGATGTATTAATCAAAAATCTCCCTTTACCTGCATTATTCTTGAACATAGAAAACAGCATTACTGCTTATAGTGATATTTTATCATCATTCTTTGAATTTAAGTCAGATATTTTGAATAAAACTTTATCAAAAATATTCCCTAAAGATTTTACTGAACAAATTCATAATTACATTTCTAATTCACAGCAAAAAGAAGTTTTAAAGTTTCATTATAAATTTGATGATGAGAGCAAATTTGATGTAGATGTGACTGCTCAAAAACTTTTCGATGAAGGTGTATTCATAGGCACAATAATATTATTTTCAAAGAAAGAAGCAGAAGAAATTTATCCTTCACAACAAGTAAATGTGGTGAATTTATTAATGCAGAATATTTCTGAACCAATGTATGTATATGATATAGAGAATTTAAAATTTCTTGAGGTTAATGATTCCGCACTAAAATTGTATGGTTATAAGCGAAATGAATTTTTAAATATGGATTTAACTGATTTATTTGCTCCAGAAGATATCCAGACTTTGATACAAAGTAGTGATAGTAAATCCTCTTTTTCTTTAACAGGTCCATGGCGGCATAAAAGAAGTGATGGAACTTCATTGTTGATTAATATTAATCGAATACCAATTGATTATAAAAATAAAAAAGCTCACCTAAATATTATTAGAGATATTACAAAAGAATTTGAAGAAAAGAAAAAGATTCAGCTTTTTCAAAGTATTTATGAAAACACAAGTGATTTAGTTATTCATACTGATAGAGATGGTTTTATTGTAGATATTAATGATAATGTCCCTAAAAAAATTGGTTATTCTAAAAAGGAATTGGAATCAAGACCATTGATTAGTCTTGTATCTGATGAAGATAGAGCAAAAGTAAATAAGACAATTTTCCATTCAGGAATTTTAAAACCAGTATCAATTGAAGTAAAATTAAAAAAACAATCTGGAGATTTTAGAAAAGCTAATTTGATTGCCACACCTATTAAAAATTATCAGAGTGAGATAGAAAGTTATATAATTATTATAAAATTAGTCGAGGAGCAACGAGAGGAGCAAGAACAGAGACAATTTAGTGAAGTAATCTCGAGTATTGATTCTGCTTTTCTTTCAAGCATGTTTCATGAAATATTAACACCATTAAATGTAATAATTGGTTTTACACAGGAACTATGGGAAAGTATAGAATCACCTTCAAATGAACAAAAAGAATCTATTGAAATAATTAAAGATAACCAAAATATTTTAATGCAAATTATGGATAATGCAATTGAATATTCTACCTTACTACAGAAAGAAGTTAAAATTAAACCCGAACAAATAATTTTAGAAGATGCTATTGAAGAGATAAAAAGAAGTTTAATAAAAGAAGCAAGGTCAATTAAGAAGGAGATTATTTTTGAAAATATAAATTTTCAAGCAAAACTGGAAAGCGATAAACAGAAATTTATAACATTAATAAATCTTATTATAAAATTTGCGTTAAGTATAACAAAAGAAACAAAATTATTTGTCTCATTTTATGAAAAGGATAGTGAGAACTTATCGGTCGCAATAAAAGATACCCAGAATTCTATTACACCTTTACTTTTGAAAGGAATGCAAGATGTATTCTCGGAAGAAGAAACAGCAAGCAGAAAAAATTATGGTTTTTCGAGATTTTCAATTAGACTTGCTAAAAAATTAATTGACCTCTTATCAGTAAATATTGAAACTATTAAAAAAGAGGAAAGTGAATCTGAATTTGCATTAATATTCCCTAAAAAATTTATTTTGAAAGAAGATATAAGCATTGATTTAGGAAAATCTATAATAACTGAAACAAGAACAGTTGTTCAGACCTCAGAGAAAATTGAAAAACAAAGAGAAAAACCACAAAAAGAATTAGATTTATCCCAGCTTTCATGTTTGTATTTAGAAGACCAGATAGATTCTCAGATTTTGTTTAAAAGTCAGATGAAAGAATTAAAAAGTATAGAGGTTGCTCCAAGTTTAGAAGCTGCATTGCCACTGCTTAAAACAAAAAGATTCGATTTTTTGATAATTGATATAAATCTTCAAGGTGAATATAATGGACTTGATGCACTTAGAATAATACAGAAAATACCAGGTTATAAAAATATACCTATGATTGCATCAACAGCCTATATGCAGCCAGGAGCACGCGATAATTTTATAGCTGCTGGATTTACTGATTTCATTTCAAAACCACTCCTCAAAGAAAAAATAGTTGAAATTTTAAAAAGAATTTACCAATAAATCACATTTTTAGTATTTTGCTTGCGAATTAAAATTATTTATAAATTTTACCAAAGAGAACATTATGACAAACAAATATATTGCATATTATGATTCTCCTATTGGTAAAATTAGAATTACTGCTGATGAAGAATCAATTACAACTCTTTATTTTATTCTTGAAATGGATGGGATTGAATTAGAACCAATGTTGATTAATGAACCATTAGAAAAATGTCTGGAACAACTTGATTTATATTTCAAAGGGGAATTGAGAGAATTTGACTTAAAGCTTAATCCTTCTGGAACAGAGTTTCAAAAGAAAGTATGGAAAGAAGTATTAAAAATTCCTTATGGAAAAACAAAATCTTACCTTGAATTATCTCAAATGCTTGGAAATGAGAAATCGATAAGAGCAGTAGCTCGTGCAAATGGAGAAAATAAAATTGCAATAATAATTCCCTGTCATAGAGTAGTTGGTTCTGATAAAAGTTTGACTGGTTATGCTGCAGGGATCTGGCGTAAAAAATGGCTTTTAGACCACGAAGCAGCAATCGTAAGTAATGAACGTCAATTGAGTTTATTCTAATCTAATAAAAAAATATTCTTCTATAATAAAGTTTTATTATTATTGTTAAACATTCTTTAATTTTTTTGTGAAGTTTTAAGTGTAAGTTTGTTATAAATTATCATTAATATTGTTGCAAGCAATCCAATTCCTGCCATAATTAAAAAGATTATTTGTGGTTGATGTTTTACTGTAGAAAAAGTTTGATATACCCATCCTCCAAAAGCACCTCCAAATCCCCAGGCAATTGCAATTGGTAAAAATGCATAACCTTGAAAAAGTGCAGCTTGACCTTTTGGTGCTAAATCAGCAACATATTCATAAAATCTTGGTGCTTGAGTTTGTTCTCCAATTGAAAAAGTAAAAATTCCCAGAATAATGACAGGAATACCAATTGGAATTTTTGTACCAAATGCATTTATAAAATTTCCATTTGTTAATGGTAAAACAAAAAACCACATTAACCATGCTATTGTTGCAAGAATGAAACCAATAATTATTGCTTTTTGAGTAGAGATATTTTTTGTTAATCTGTTAACTGGAATTTGAAATAATATTATTGTCCATGCGCCGGTTGATAAGATTAATTCTATTGGAGCTTCAATAGAAATATAATCCGAAATGTAAAAAGGAATAATTATGAAGAATTGCCAGAATAAAACCCAATATAATCCAAATATTAAGAGAAAAGTGATAAACCTAAAATTTCTTAATACCTTAAATAAGTTTATTATTACTGTCTTTAAATCCTGCTTTGAATTTTCCGATTGAGCAGGAGGATTTTTATAAAAAATTCTTGTTATTAAAAACATTAAACCGCAACTGACAGCAGAAATTAAATAGACGAATTCTATTCCAAAAATATCTCTAACAAAAAATGCAAGAAGCGGACCAATTGCGGCTCCAATGTTGACAAGCCAGTAATAAATTGCATAACCAAGAGATTTTGTTTCGCTAAGTGTACTTAATGCTACAGTTCCCAGCACACTTGGTTTTATGAATGAACCTCCAATTGCAGTAAATGTTAAAATTATTGCAAGAAGCCAGTATAAATCTATGTTATGATATAGACCCGAGAAAATTTTCATACCTGTAGAACCAATCAGAAAATATCCAGTTGCTAAAACACCAAAAGCAAATGAAAATGCTTTTTTGAATCCAAACTTATCTGCTAATGCCCCTGCAAAAATTGGAAGTAAATAAATTAATCCGCCAAAAATTGATGATAATTGTCCAGCTTGTAGTTCATTGAATTTTAAGTGGTCTCTTAAAAAAATACTTAATATTGTTGCTTGTCCATAATAAGCAAGCCTTTCAAATAATTCCATTCCATTTGCGACCCAGAATGATGTATGAAAACCTTCTTTGAGTTTTTTTACAGATGAAGATAAGTTCATAAAAACCTCATTTTGATTACTATAATAATAAAAACAAATTTATATTAAATTGAAGAAATATTACACAAATTTTTATTTCAATAATTACATGAAAGAAATTTTATTTGTTAATATTTGCTATTACAATACAGTCTAATTAAGTTTAACAGTCAGTTTCTTAATTAATTTTAATCAATAAAAAAAGAAAAGAGAAATGAAATACTTCAAACATGAAAGTGCTTATATTGATGAAAATGTTGAAATTGGGGAAGGGACAAAAATCTGGCATTTCTCTCATATACAATCCGGTGCAAGAATAGGGAAATTTTGTGTAATTGGTCAAAATGTTAATATCGGGAATAATGTAATAATTGGAAATTATGTGAAAATACAAAACAATGTATCTGTATATGAAGGTGTGACACTCGAAGATTATGTTTTTTGTGGACCCTCAATGGTTTTTACAAATGTCTTAAATCCTCGAAGCTTGTATCCACAAAAGGGTAGTGAATATTATATTAAAACTCTTGTTAAGTATGGTGCTACACTCGGGGCAAATTGTACAATAGTTTGTGGAGTAACAATAGGAAAATTTGCTTTTGTGGGGGCTGGAGCTGTCGTTACTAAAGATGTGCCGGATTATGGTCTTGTTGTTGGTAACCCGGCAAAGCTAATTGGCTGGATGAGTGAAGCCGGTGAGAAATTAATATTTGACACAAATGGAATTGC